>CALBFA010000102.1 GCA_937888365.1 uncultured Fidelibacterota bacterium
TCTATGAAGAATTCTAACTAGCTTCGGTTACCTTTATTTATGAGGCAATAGGTAATAATAACAGGGCTTTCATTATGTATTATGTTTAGACGAATTCTAGTACATTCCGCCCATGCCACCCATTCCAGGATCCATTCCTGGGCCTTGGTTTGAAGATGGTTCAGGTTTATCAGAAATTGCACATTCCGTCGTTAATAATAAACTCGCGACAGAAGCAGCATTCTCGAGGGCAATACGAGCAACTTTCGTAGGATCAATAATACCCGCTTCAACTAAATTTTTAAATTCTTCAGCGCGGGCATCAAAGCCATAATCGTCTTTGCCTTCTTTAACTTTCATCACAATGACAGAATCTTCATGACCAGCATTTTGAGCAATCTGACGGATAGGCGCTTCTAAAGCACGTTTTAAAATTTCCATACCTAATTTTTCGTCACCTGTTAAGTCGAGGTTTAAACTCTCAGATGCTCTTAATAGAGCGACTCCACCACCAGGGATAATACCTTCTTCAACAGCTGCACGCGTTGCGTGCAACGCATCTTCAACACGAGCTTTCTTTTCTTTCATTTCAACTTCAGTGGCCGCTCCAACATGTAAAACAGCAACACCGCCTGCTAATTTAGCAAGACGTTCTTGTAGTTTTTCTCTGTCATAATCTGAGCTCGTATTTTCGATTTGACCTTTAATTTCACCGATTCGTCCCTTAATAGCTTCAGGTGCGCCTGAGCCATCAACAACGGTTGTTGTGTCTTTATCAATAACAATCGTTTTAGCTTGACCCAGAAATTCAAGTGATGCATTTTCAAGTTTGTAACCTTGTTCCTCACTCACAACAGTTCCGCCTGTAAGAATAGCAATATCTTGCAACATTTCTTTGCGGCGATCACCAAAACCAGGTGCTTTTACAGCGGCGACTTTCAAGGTTCCGCGAAGTTTATTCACAACGAGTGTGGCAAGCGCTTCACCATCAACATCTTCTGCAATAATAACAAGAGGACGACCCGTTTGAGCCGTTTTTTCGAGGACAGGAAGAAGATCTTTCATCGTGCTAATTTTTTTATCATAGATTAAAATGAAAGGATTCTCAAGCTCCGAAACCATTGTTTCCGAATTAGAAACAAAGTAAGGGGAGAGGTAACCGCGATCAAATTGCATACCTTCGACAGTCTCTAAATGCGTATCCATGGTTTTTGATTCTTCAACAGTTATAACACCATCTTTACCAACTTTGTCCATCGCTTCTGCAATTAAATCACCAATAGTATGGTCATTATTTGCAGAAATAGTACCGACTTGTGCAATTTCTGCCGAACTATTGACGTCTTTACTCAATGATTTTAAAAAGGCTACAACGTGTATAACGCTTTTATCAATGCCGCGTTTCAATTCCATTGGATTCGCGCCTGCAGTCACATTTTTGAGACCTTCTGCAACAATAGCTTGCGCTAGAACCGTAGCAGTCGTTGTGCCATCACCTGCTATATCTGACGTTTTTGATGCAACTTCGCGAACGAGTTGAGCACCCATATTTTCACGTGGGTCTTCTAATTCAATTTCTTTTGCAACGGTAACACCGTCTTTTGTCAATGTTGGTGCACCGAATTTCTTATCAATAATGACATTTCGGCCTTTAGGACCAAGTGTAACTTTTACAGCGTTTGCTAGAGTATCAACTCCAACTTTTAGTTTGGCGCGAGCGTCCTGATTAAACTCGATATACTTTGCCATATTTTAGCCTCCTAATAACTTTATTTTGACTGATTTATTAACGTTCTATTTATCATAATCATACGCATATTTAGAGCGCACAAACATATCCGAGTTACAGTGCCTCCACAAGTTATAATAATTATATTATACGAGATGCAAATATTAATAAAACAATATGTTAGACATTAAAATGAACTGAAATAGAGCTAAATATTGTGTAAAATTATTTCCCAGTACTTCCAAAACCACCACCACCGCGTGATGTCTCAGAAAGCTGATTTACGAGACGGAAAGAAATGGAATATCCATTCAACGAAACGAGCTGAAAAAGTCGTTCACCTTTTTTTACCAGATAGTCTTCATTTCGAATGTTATCAACGGCCGCCATGATTTCTCCACGATATCCGCCATCAATTAAACCGATGGAATTTGCCATCCTTAATGGTGTTTTGGAGATACTCGATCGAGGCATCAATAAATAGGGATTACCCTCAATGGGCTCACAATATATACCGAGTTTTATAAGGGCCGTTTCGTTTGCTTTAATAGTTTGATCTTCGACAATGTACAAGTCGAGCCCTGCATCACCTTCATGAAAATGCCCATGATTTGCATACATCTCTTTTACGGTTTCGTTTTGAGTTTGTATATTTAGTTTCAAAATAGCTCCATATTTTTGCGGCAATATAAGAGATGGAAGGGGATTGCCAATCCTTGAAATCCTACGTGAATAGTTGGCGATCTAAAGTACGATATTGGATGGCTTCACTTATATGAGTCGATTGAATTTCATTATTTTGCTCTAAATCTGCAATCGTCCGTGCTACTTTTAATATGCGATCATAGGCTCTAGCGCTCAAACCTAAATAGTCGATGGCTTGTTTAAGCAGTTTCTTTGAATCATCATCAACGAGGCATATTTTTCGGATGTGCTGCGGTTCCATGTGTGCATTATAGTAAATATTTTTATACCGTTTAAATCGTGCGAGTTGGATGTCTCTCGCGATCTGTACACGATGTCGAACATCCCGACTGGATTCGCCTGATTCTTGAGATGATAATTTATCAAATGCAATAGCTGGGACTTCAATATGTAAGTCGATTCTGTCGAGTAAAGGGCCTGAAATCCGCGACATATATTTTGCAATCGTCATGGAGGAGCAACTGCATTCATGACGCGGATCCGTAGCATACCCGCAAGGACAAGGATTCATGGCTGAGATAAGTATAAAATTGGCAGGATAGGTCAATGACACACTCGCACGGGCAATTGTGACTTCACTATTCTCCAGAGGTTGACGAAGAACTTCTAAGACATTTTTCTGAAATTCAGGCAATTCATCTAAGAATAAAACGCCATGATGCGCAAGACTTACCTCTCCAGGTCGTGGAATACGCCCGCCGCCAACAAGAGCAGCATCTGAAATTGTATGATGCGGTGAGCGGAAGGGTCGCGTCGCAATGATGCCTTCTTTGCCGATTGTCCCCGCGACAGAATGAATTTTAGTGGCATCAAGGGATTCCTCAAGCGTCATTTGAGGTAAAATAGTAGGGAAGCGTTTCGCCAACATTGTTTTACCGGATCCAGGAGGTCCCATCATGAGTACATTATGCCCACCAGCAGCCGCCACTTCTAGCGCTCTTTTAACATGTTCTTGTCCTTTTACATCGGCAAAATCAAATTCACTTTGACTCGCTTGGTTAAATAATTCCTCCGTGTTGACGATGTAGGGTTCTCGCTCTAATTCATTATTTAAAAACTGAATTACCTCCAGAAGTGATACAACTGGAATGATATCGATTTCATTCGTAATAGCGGCTTCTTTCGCATTCATCGCTGGGACAATCAATCCTCGGAGTCCATGCTCCCGAGTGCCAACAGCTGCAGGCAGAGCGCCTTTTATGGGTCGCAAAGTGCCATCTAAGCTAAGCTCCCCCAGCATGGTATATTGGGCAAGTCCAACAGGTGAAACCATTCCAAGTGCTGCAAGAATGCCTACAGCAATGGGCAAATCAAAAGCACTTCCTTCTTTTTTGACATCTGCAGGCGCGAGATTTATGGTGTAATTTTTAGGGGGAAAACGAAAACCAGAATTCTTGATGGCTGAAATAACGCGCTCTTTGGATTCTCTAACGGCGGCTTCAGGTAATCCCACAGTATTGTAACGAAAAGACTGAAATTCGATTGAAACTTCTATCTCGATGAGGAGTGGGTCGATACCGACGATGGACATGCTAAGGGTTTTTGATAACATAAATTCTCCAGTTTTTGTTCTTTTCAGAAGCTGAAGGAATTAATCAAAATTCACTGTTTAAAGCAAGGAATATTAAAGCATATGCAAGTGGCTAAAGGCCTTTAAATATTACGTATTGCCAATGCTATAGCGTCTTGAATATTATGTACAACATAGTCCTTATCCAAAATCAGGAACATCCCATTTTTTTGAAACTCTTTTCTCAATTTGGGCTGAATCCCAGAAATAATAACCTTCGTACCTCTAATTTTATAGGTTTTGATAATTTCCGTGATGCTTTGATAACCCGTGGCATCAATTAATGGTACATAACGCATCCTAATGATGATAACTTTTGGCTGAGAATGCGTCTTTAAAATCGTTTCTTGAAATTGTCGAGCGGCTCCAAAAAATAAAGGGCCATTAATTTCGTAAAGTATGACTTCTTCGGGTAATTCAGACAATTCTTCGTCAAATAAATTCTCATGTTCTCTCATCTCTGTACTAATATTTTGTACATTGACGGATTCGCTCATTCGTTTCATAAACATGAAACTGGATAAAACGATGCCGATTTCGATCGCGATTACGAGATCAAAAATAACTGTTAAGAAAAATGTCGTCAGGAGAATGATGACATCCATTTGATTGCCTTTTAACATGGATTTAAATTGTCGCCATTCGCTCATGTGATACGCAATAACCATCAATATTCCCGCTAAACATGAAAGTGGGATGAGTTTTGCATAAGGCGCAAATAATAGCATTATCGCCAGCAATATTAGCGAATGTACGATTCCTGCTATTGGAGTCCGTCCACTATTTTTAACATTCGCTGCCGTTCGAGCAATGGCGCCAGTGGCAGGCATTCCGCCAAATAATGATGAAGCGATATTAGCGCCACCGAGGGCAATTAATTCCATATTAGAACGATGTTTTCCACCAATCATAGAATCAGAAACAACGGCTGATAATAATGATTCAATACTACCCAATAATGCAATGGCAAAAGCAGGTTGGATGAGGTTTTTTACAATAGCAAAATCAACGTTGGGCAAGGATGGCATGTTAAAATGGTTCGGTATATCACCAAAATTACTTTCGATAGTGGCTACAGGCAGATCAAACATCTTTACGATGATGGTTGATAGCAATATGGCTACAATAGAGCCTGGTATTATTTTGGCGATTCGTTGAAAAAAGAGTGTGAAAATGACAGTGGCAGCGGCAATAGAAACGGCGTAGATGTTGATATTATTGATATTCTCGAAATAGACAATCCATTTATCTATAAAATCAGGGGGGACATTCGATAAACCGAGTCCAAAGAAATCATTGACTTGAGAAGAAAAAATAATCAAGGCAATTCCACTCGTAAATCCGACAATCAACGAAAAAGGAATAAATTTGAGTAAATTTCCGAGTCGAGCGAAGCCAAAACCCATCATTATAAATCCAGCGATAAAAGTTGCTACGATGAGTCCATCCTGACCATATTGATGGACTATTCCATAAACAATGACGATAAATGCACCCGTAGGACCACCTATTTGTACTCGGCTTCCTCCGAATGTTGATACGATAATACCGGCTATAATAGCCGTTATTATACCTTTTTCAGGCGATACTCCAGAGGCAATTGCAAATGCAATAGCCAGTGGCAGTGCGATAATGCCAACAATAATTCCTGAAATAGCATCTTTGCTTAGTGTCTCTTTGGATATTCCCTCTTTAAGAAGGGAAAAAAGTTTTGGTGTGAATTCAGTCTGCATGTAGAAAATCCCCTTGATGCATTGTATAGGTCATTTAAGAGCAGATGGTACACGCCGAACGGCTAAATGTAGAACGCCTTATTTGCTATGTATTGTCTATAATTCTAGTGTTAAAGGTTCGCCTATATGTTTGGTTTTCCACTTACTATTTTGGAAATAATGCCTGGATACTCTGTGAGCTCAGCCATAAAAATACCACCAAAATGTAGGACGATGTAGGTCACTAAATAATAAATAGAAAGAACATGAATCGACTCTACAGATTCTTTTATTTCGCTTGGGCCAAATTTAATAATTAAACCTGTAATGAGAGAAACGGTTACAAAAATATAGAATACGATATAAACCCAATATTGAAATATTTCTTTCAATCCCAATGTTTTATCAAAAGGACTTTGAAATTTCATTTCACCGAAAAATGGTAAAAGAAATCGAATAGTAAATAAGCCCGTTAAAAGATATCCTAAATAAATATGCCATTGCCACATAGGTTGCCTGATTTGCTTAGCCAGGACAATGAGCTGATTATTATCCAATTTCAAGTCAGTTGACGACAAGTAATGTTGAATAATACCCGCCATATTATTTTTATTCATCCATGTCATTCTCAAAAAAATAGTGAAAAGTAATAAAAGCATGCTAATACCGATTGCTGCGTGCAAAATTCTAAAGGTTGCAGAATAGGTTTTATTTTCCATGGTAAAATTCCCTTAATTGAATAAAAAATTGACCCTTGATTGGATTTTCATCATGTCGTTTATAAACAATTATTATCGAAGGAACGCTCAATAATAATTTGGTTCAAAATGCGCCATCTGTCTTGATCAACTTGCATTGATTCAAGTGCTTTATTAAACATGTCAATGGAATCAAAACCGTGCTTTTCGGCCAATTGCTCAAGAAATACAGGATCTTCGAGATTTTCAGGACTCGTATGATGAATACACTCCACCTCAACGGCTAAACTAATGATGCGATCTTCGTCCTTATTCAATGCAAATTGTCTGGGGACACTATTATCTTCTAGCGCTACTTGATGCAAAGAATCTTTCATAGTTTGAGATTGAGACAAAAAGTCGTGAGCATCCTTCGTCGCAACTTTTCGTTTAATATTGGATTGAGCCTTATTATTATTTTTCTCAACTGCCTCGTCCATACTTTCGCCTAAAAATAATTCTAAAAGCGAGGTGTCTTGTGCCATTACTTTTTTATGGCTGTAAATGATGGCATTTGAAAAGGGTTGAATAGCGTTTAATTCAATACTATAGAATAAATCAATCCAACCAATAAATTCCTGAAGGCGTGTTCCGTTTTCTTCCTGAAATTCAAGTATATCTTGCCAAATCAAAAAAAGACCATCGATTTGTTTATTAAATTCATGTTTATTCATTTTCGAGGCAGTAATCATGCGATTCGCACTCACTTGCGTTTCATGGGCACTGGCTAAATAAGCGAATAAAAAAGTTTGTTTTTCATCCCATGTTAACGCTTTCCAATAAATAGCTTGCGCAGCAGAAACATAATCGTTGTTGCTCTTTGCATTCAATGGAGAATCGGAAATTTGCGCAAAAAGAGTTGAGCTTATCATCATGATAGCGAGTAGAAAATTAATAATTGGTTTTTGTCGAATCATTAGGCAGCCTCTATTTTTGTTCGGTGAAATTAATTGAAATAGCGTATAGAAATAGAGATATTTTTAAAGTCAATTTCTCGATAAATAATAATAATAAACGTATTTATGAAATTAAATATGTGAATAATTGAGCTACTGAGGCTCAATCCAGTCATTGCCGTCTTTGATAAGTTGAATAAGCTCCAGAACAGCTTCTTTTTCGGGGATCGATTTCTTAACGACTGTTTGCCCCTTATAAAGTGAAATAACGCCAGGGCCGCTACCAACGTAGCCATAATCGGCGTCTGCCATTTCCCCGGGACCATTCACGATGCAACCCATAATACCAATTTTCAAACCTTTGAGATGCTTTGTTTTATTTCGAATACTTTCCGTTGTATCGAGTAGATCAAAAAGTGTTCGACCGCAAGAGGGGCAGGCGATATAATCCGTCTTTGTAATGCGAACACGAGCAGCCTGAAGAATGCCAAAACTCGTCGTTAAAATGTGTTCTGTCGGGATACTATCGTCTTCTAAGAAAATCCCTGAGCCAAAGCCATCCGAAAATAATCCACCCGCATCCGTTGCCATAAAAAGCCGAAAAGATTCGAGTTCGTTGCTCGAATTAAAATTGAGAATTAAGGGAGAGTTGATGGAAAGTTCTCTTAATTGTAAGATGGCTCTCCGCATATCTGCCATGGCGTGAGCGTTGCCTGTGTGCAATATCAAAACCGTATTGGGGACACGATTGAGTGTAGATTTGAAAGTCTCCTGATAAACTTCAGACGTGCTTACATGCACAAAATTTTGTTTAGGATGGAAGAATATCGCTGATTCAATCTTATTAAACTCGAATAATGGAAAGACATCATTATTATTGTAGTTTTTCCATTCCGAAGCAGGCACTATCCATTTTAATTTGTTGGGATAATGCTGAGGCAAATCCTTTGTTTGTAGCACAATGTAATCGGCTGAAATATCATTCTCTTTCCACGATTGAGTTCCCTTATGATACTCGAATCCGTAGGCGGAGAAATCAACTGGACAGATGAAATTATGCTTAGCAACAATCAAAACTTTTGGAATTGAGCCACCGCCAAAGTCTAAAGTTGATGTTGTTACAAACGGACTCGAATTAAAGGGATTAAACGCATTCTCTAGCAAGTCTGGAATAGGCGAGTGGTGTGAACGATTCGCATAGCGATCAACGAGAATTTTTGCAACAGGGGATTCCATTTCTGGCGCTTCCGTCAATGACACGCGAATCGTGTCGCCTAAGCCATCTTCGAGAAGTGTGCCTATACCCAAAGCCGATTTAATCCGTCCGTCCTCGCCATCGCCAGCCTCAGTAACGCCGAGGTGAAGGGGATAATTCATATTTTCCGACATCATTTTATTCACCAACAATCGATAGGCTTCTATCATGACTTTTGGATTACTAGCCTTCATGGATAATACGATTTGATGGAAGGATTCCGCTTCGGCAATTCGTAGAAATTCCATTGCCGATTCTACCATTCCGTGAGGTGTGTCACCATATCGTGACATAATTCTATCGGAAAGCGAACCATGATTGGTACC
This sequence comes from uncultured Fidelibacterota bacterium, assembly GCA_937888365.1. GTDB lineage: Bacteria > Fidelibacterota > UBA8477 > UBA8477 > JABMPR01 > CALBFA01. Next base: position 8,910 of record CALBFA010000102.1, read on the forward strand.
AATTCTTAAAGCAGTTCCATAGGTTTTGCAAATGTTGAGAAGGGGTGTAAAGCCATCATAAATTCGCTGAAGCTCGCTACTGTATTCATCATCCGTATATTCGATTGTTTCGAATTTCTTTTTATCAATAAAATTACCCGGATTTATACGAACTTTCTCAACAATCCGCGCCGCCATCTCTGCGGCGTTTGGCGTAAAATGAATATCAGCTATGAGAGGCAGGGAATATCCCGCATCACGAAATTGCTGTTTAATGAATTTGAGATTTTCAGCCGCTTTAACATTTGGTGCCGTAATACGTACATAATCGGCACCGGATTCCGCAATAGCGATACATTGTTTAACGGTGGCGGCCGTGTCCATAGTAGGCGTTGTCGTCATGGATTGGATGCGAATAGGGTAGTCGCCACCTAAAGGGAGGTCGCCTATATTCACAACTCTTGTTTTAAAACGAGAATATTTCGTCAGGCTATTGCAGTATTTTAAATGGTCCATAATCTATGTTTCTAATAAGATAATATGTTAATGAGGAACAATACCTCGATGTAAATACCTTTTTATATTTGACGCTAAATTATCGTGAATTAAAAAATAAAACATTATCCTTTAATAATTCATGTCTTCGGAAATAATATTTCCGGCTAAATCAAAAACAACGACACCTTTTTCGTATAACCAAACGAGGTAAGAGCTATCAACGATATATTTTTCTTTTGGTTCGCCGTATTTTTTCTTGATTTTGTTTCTATCATCTTGAAGTATGGTTTGGACATCCGTGTCTTCCGAAACAACGACACCTGCGGCAATGGATTCTTCAAGACTCATCAATTTAGTTTCAAGGGATTTCAAATCTCTTAATACATCTTCCGATGGAGCCCCGCCTTTGGCTAATTCTCTGTTCAATGATTTCATTTTTGAAATGACAGCAGAGAGCTGTTTCTTTATTTTCCCCTGTGTAGATTTCAGGCTTTTGATGTCTTTATCATAACCTTTCATTTTTTTCATAACAATTTTCTGAAAATTATCATTCCGTTTGATGTAGTCTTGTAATAGACTATCTCGTTCCATAATTTGTTTGGTTTCAACAAAGTCACCAGTACTTGCACAATTCATTAAAAATAAAAGAATTAGGAAAATAGTAATTGTTTTCAGGTTGGTAAATTTCATAAGAGTTCTTTCTTTTATGTATTTTTATTCAGCTCAATTGATGCCATTAAAAATTTATAATTATTTTTCATGACAACTATTCATATTAATCATAAATCAGTTGTAAACTTTCAATTTTAGTGGCAATACTTGCGATACCATTTGCAGTAGTAATACTAGCCGTAAAAATTGGGTCAATAATTTGAATCCAATATAGCGACTGTGAAAAATTATTGCTGACAAATTGACTCATGGCTAATAATAAAACAATATCCTCGATGGTTAAAGTTTTATCTCGGGAAAAACCCCAATTTGCATTGGCTAAATATAAGGCTTCACCGTCAAGAATAACGCTACTATAATTGCCTAAAACATGGTTCGTAAATGAACGTCCCGCCAATAGTTCTTGATGAACAGCTGTGTTGGGCGTGGCATAGAATATACCCAGATTGAAGTAAATAAGTGCCGAATCCGGTTCGTTCATGTTGATAAAAACCCATGCCAAACCATTGTTCGCATCAGGGTTGGTTTCATCTTCAGTCAAAGCATCTTGAAATTGGTTATAAGCGTCTTCCAAGTTACCATTCTCAAGAACCGTCCAACCATATTCCGTAAAATCGTCCGTATTTGGGATGAGTTTTTTGCGACATCCAGTCAATGCAATAAGACTCAATAAAATAAGGCTTATGATGCGTATAATCATTGAAATTCTCATTTTAAGACCACCATTTTTGCTGATTTAAAATATCCTTTGTCCGTAGCGACTGTTACAAAATAGAGCCCGCTGCTGACAGGTTTTCCCCATTGATCTTGACCACTCCAGTTAATTTGGTAGTTGCCAGGTGACATTGGAGCGTTTCGAAGTTCATGTATCAATTGACCACGAATATTATATATATTTACAACCGTATGTTGAACGGCGCCATCGAAGAACCCTAAGTCAAAATGGATTGTTGTGTGTCCATTAAATGGGTTTGGATAATTGGGGAACAATTCCGTCACATCTGGCACAATGATGTTTCGTTCTCCAATTGAAAATTTGCCCATTTGACTCGTGTACGCCATTAAAATACCGTTTTCTTCACGCGTAGGAAGCTCGGTGTAAATACCATCTTTATTTTCTATGTAGATGGCTTTATTCATTTCGTGAGTTCTTAGTTGAATCATTACAGGCTCATTTAGAATTGATTGACGACTCAAAACTTTATATTCAAGATTTTCGCCAACCTGCGCTGCGCTCATAATAGCGATGGATTCATCCATGCTAAAAGCGCCTTTTTTCCCAAGAATCGTAAAGTCATCTTCAGGATTCGAGGCTATCCAATCCATATTTGATTTAGCGAGAGAAACCGTGAAATCTCGCGTCACCGTTGTATCGCCAGCCCATCCTGATGCAAAGACTTGAAGTTGTTTATTCCCAACGTTTGTAAAGTTCAATAGGGATGAATAGACATTCTCGCGAACTTTATTGAGTACGAGAGTATCATTTGCTATGTTCGCACGGATAGAATCTGTCATTGCCAGACTATCCACAATGAATATTTCAAAAGTCGATGCATAAACCGAGCTATGATAGAGCTTAACAGCAAGCTCAGGCTTATCATAAATTTCAACTCTGATTGGAATAGGAATAGAGTCGTTATTGATATCATTACTTCGAAATGTAATCGTCCCCGTATAAACACCTGTTTCAAATGTTGAACTTGCGATGTGCAGCGGTACATTTTGCGAATTGTTATAAGCGATAATACCATTGGTTGTGTCAAAACTCAACCAAGTCGGTTTAGTGGAAATTGCCCATGAAAGTGGTAATATCCCAGTATTGCTTATAGAAAGGGATGAATCAGGCGCTGATCCGCGACGCTGGCGAATGACAAAATCAGAAGATGATAAATTCAATTCGGGGCCAGCAGGGGTAAAGGTAAACGGCAGTGAAACAACGGATGTATCTCGACCATCATGGGAATCGACGAACCATGTCACAAGTGTGTCCACAGGGACGCCTAATTGCGAAACATCCACAACGAGAAAGGTATCAGTTGAATTGAATAACGTGTCGTAATTACGAGATTGAAAATGTAGCATGTACGTCAAATCAGCTTGAGCGTTATCGACATCAACTGCATGGTTCCACGTAAATTGTAGGTTGATGCCTGTTGCAACCGTCTGCACATATTGGTCAATAGGCGAGAGTAACGCGACAATTTCGGGTGCATCGTTAATAGGCGTTACATATAATTCAACAGTCATAGTGTCAGCTTCAAGATGAAGATCCCGAACCTGAACCGTAAAAGTCGTGTCGCCTGTCTCATCATTGGTTGGTGTCCATATGACAATCCCTAATAGGCTATCAATTTCCATTGATAATGGGGCATCCAGTAAATAGTATTTTAATTCGTCTCCACTACTCGAAACTATATCAACGTCATTCGCTGTGAGAATCAATTCATAAGCGATGTCTTCCGTCGCAGTATCAGGATCGGCTTGTGTAAATACTGGTGGTGAATTAATAACGAATTCAAAAATGTCCTCACCAGAATCCGTTTGAACATTATTTGCTGAGTCTGTGGCAACTGTTTTAATCGTATAGTTAACACGATTTTCCAGAACATCCGCAAGCAATGGAATCGTCCATGGATCAAAAGAGGATGTGAGTTCTATTGCAGCGCTATCAACGGCCCATGCTGTACCGCTCCAATAGAAATCGTCGGAATTACGTGTCACATTGATGACTATATTCGCAACACCTGAAATGTTATCAGAACTTGAGCCTGTAATTGCATCAGACCAATTTTCGATGAAATAGTAGGGGTCTAATATTGCCGTCGAAGCTGGAGGCGTGTAATCCGCAATAATGCCGTTTGTTTGTATGAAAGCCGAAATATTTCCAGCGACATCAAACGCATTTACAAATAAAACGTAGTTATCGGCTTCATTTGGTATGGTTAAACTATCAATATATGTTGTCTCACCAATGGGGACATTATTCCAGTCATTTGCGACGGGTGCAACACCATCAAGGGTCGAGGCATAATGGTAAATATCAATTCCGCTTGTTGCATCCGTAAAGTCATTCCACGTTGCGTGAAGCGTGTCAGAGCTATTCATATAATTATCAAAAGATGTCGAAGTTTCGATAAAGCTCGATTCAACAGGAGGGGTTTGGTCAATTGTGAGGAAATCCTCGGAGATCGTTCCTTCAGTTGAATTTCCAGCAACATCCGTCAAAACGAATTTAGCATCGATCAAAAATCCATCGGTAAATCCAGTTATCGCTTCAAAAGTGGTTGAAGTGTAGTCAAAAGTGTATTCGCCAACTGCAGGAATGTTGTTTGGTGCACCAAAGGCTTCATAAGGATTTGTGCTGGTCCTTAAATAGAATTGATAATTCCCGTTGACGAGGGTAGGGTCGATGGCAGGAGCATCAACCGTAAAATGAATATCCGTATTGTAACTATTCCAATAATCGGCAACTGAATTTTGAGTTGCTGTTGTTGTGATAGTAATAAATGAAAGTACATCAGGCGCGATTTGGTCAATAATTACTTCACTCGCACTGATAATCCCTGTGCTTGAGTTACCCGCGATATCCCAAATGACAGCTTTTGTATAAATCGTTTCTGTTTCAGCAAATCCGGTGATATGCTCGACAATTGAACTATCAATGTCTTCAATTTGTACCGTATTGATGGCTGGAATCGCGGCGGAGTAGACATTTTCGAGGGATAAAGCATCAATTCCCATATAGATATCAAGTGATCCATTTTCAAGACTTGCATCATTTGCAATGGGAATCGAGACGTTCATCGTCTCACTTACTAAATTCCAGAATGAAATAGCATTTGATTCAACTAAACCAGTCGTAAAGACTGCAGGTAGCGTTAAATCATTTATGAGGGTTTCATCGACATAGGTTGATGTCGTAATATTACCCGCATCGTCCCTAATTTCAGCTCTAAGAATAATATCAACTCCATCGGCGAAATTAGTTAGTGCTTCCATCTCTGATTGAAGTAGCGCGATATTTTCGTTCGTATTCGCCGTTGTAATGTCGAGAGCTGAGCCAATGTCTTCCCAGGCTCCGCCGTCGATTTGTGCCTGAATTTGAATTTGCCCAAAGTTATCCACCGTATGCACGAGTGAGGCATCATTAGCGACAGGAATATCAAGATTTAAACCTGTGTTCGTCGTATTCCAATAGCCTGATACGACAGAAGCACCTTCAGTCGTGTATGAACTGATACTAAACGCTGACGGAGCCGTAACGTCAACTGAAATGGCAGTTGCCGATTCAGAGTAAACGGTTGCATTCCCTGCAACGTCCGTAACGGTGGCTCTAAAGTGCAATGTTACACCCGTATCAAATCCAGTTATGTCTGAAATATCACCTTGGGTAAGTGTAACGATTTTAGGACTTGTAGGTGTTAGAATATCTGTTTGCGTCCCAATACTAACCCAGGGGATTGCGTTGGCGCGGGCTTCTAAATCAATTGTTCCTCCTAAACCAATACTATTGTCTGTATTTAAGAATGGGATTTCAATTGTGAGTTCTGTATTGCTGGCATTCCAGTAGTTTGTCGCGACGATGCCGCCAATCATTGTAATCACGCCAGTTGTTTCGTCACCAGGCAATACTTGGTCAATTGTGAGAGTCGTGAGGCTGGCTAATGCTTCAGTCGTGTTGAGACCAGCATCTGAAATATCAGCCGTAATTGAAAATTCAACATCTTCAGCATAAGCTGAATGTCCTTGAATTGCTGCTTCCGTAATGGTCACCGTCATATCCGATAGAGCATCAATAGTAGCAGGCGTACCCACGTTTTCATAGGCACCTGGGAGAACAGCCATTTTAATTTGAACAGTGCCACCAATTAGGGATGCATCTGTATTATCTATCGGTACAAGAACTTGTAAAGTAGTATTCGAAGCGTTCCAGTAGCTAGCGACAATTGTTCCGCCGACGGTTGTCACATCACCAATTTGAGCTTGGGCAGGTGGACCGTAATCAACGATTGTTGCGGTTTCATAAGTCGCACTCGTTGCATAATTGCCCGCATTGTCTGTCAATGTTGTGCGAAAATACAGAGAATCCGTATCAGAAATCCCCGTAAAATCGGCACTAGGAATTGAAACGCCTTGATTTGTATTGATAGAAGTTATGTTTTGAGCCGTACTCAAATCTGCCCAAGTTCCGCTATTAATACGAAATTCCATTTGAATAGTACCGCTGGAAAGCGTGGCATCATTCGGTATTGAAACCAAGAAATCAATAGATGAGTTCGTTGCATTTAAAATTCCGTCAACTGCATTTCCGCCAATTGGAGTGACATCCAGTATAGAGAATGAGCTTGGGACTGTTTTGTCAATGAGCATCGAATCGGCTGAAATTGCGCTATTCTCAGCATTACCCGCAACGTCTGTAACTTTCACTAAATAACGCATATAGACATTTTCGAAATAACCCACATGGGCTGCGATCGTGGCGTTATCCAGCGTCAAAGTTTGTCCATTAATATTTGTGATGCTTGTTGCGTCGCCGATGTTGGTATAGGTCGCTTCGGATGCGAATCGTCCCTGCAATTGAAGCGTTCCATTTGTGAGGGAGCCGTCCGTATTATCGAGTGCGACTTCAAAAGAAAGGCCATTGTCACCTGAGTTGTAATAACCCGTTGTTGAATACGTTCCGTCTTGTGTAATGGATGTAATACTGAAGTTGTAGGGAATAATTCCATCAACGATGATGACTTCATTGTCTTCAATATTAGCACCTGTAGGTAAGGTTAAAATGACGTCATTGCCTGCAATGTCAGTTAATGAACCACCGCTAACCGTAATAGAATCAACGCTCAAACTTGTTGTCTCATCATCAACTTGGACAGTATAGGGAAATACGATATTTGTAATTTGTGTTGCTGTCGTGAGGGAAATACTTGTCCCACTGTTTAAATAAAGATTTAACGACGCGCCACCTGATAATGATACAGCTTCATCACTCAAGACGGTAATGTTAAACGTATCGCCAAGCTTTGCATAAGTTGCGCCAAGAGCCGTCGTAATACTGGATAAAGTTGGCGAATGCGCATCAATCGTAGGTGTAGTACCAGCCGTTGGCGACGTGATAAAAGCAGCACTTTCGTTGCCCGCTGCATCTAAAAGCGTAACGCTAATTGGAACGGTTGCAGCAGCGGCGATATCATTATCACCTTCGGCAATTGTGTAAGTTGTGGTGTAAGTGTTATCACCATTATCGGTGATAGATGTAATAGATTTTCCGTTGATTGAAATAGTGCCAATTGAGTAAGATGTACCATCAGCATTGACATTAAGTAATAAATCATCACCGACGATGAGATATCCAGAAGTGGGTGAGAACTGTACGGATGTGATAACTGGAACATGTGCATCGATGCCAGGTGAAACACCTGCAAGAGGAGACGTTGTATATTCAAGTGTCGGATTTCCACTTGCATCCTCAAGGATAACACTGACAGGAATCGTAGCAGTATCGTCAATGTCGTTATCATTTGTTGAAACGGTATAAATGACCTGATAGAGATTTCCACCTAAAGCAGAGAAAGACTCTGCGACATCAACATTATTCACTGAAATAGCATTAGCAGCTAAACCTGATTCGGAAGCCGTGATGGTCATGGTTAAATCGGTACCTGGAATAAGAATAGTTGAGTTTGGTGTAAAACTTAAAGCGGTAATACTGGCTAATGTCGCATCAATAGCTGGTGTATTTGCCGCAAGAGGTGCCGTTGTGTAGGCGGTATTCGTATTGCCAGCGGCATCACTTAAAACAACACTTAGAGGAATGGTTTCACTGTCTAAAATCGTATTGTTGTTTTCAGCAATAGTATAAGTAAAGGTATAAGTATTGTCAGCATTATCAACAAGGGTTGAAGCCACATCTACAGTATTGACAGTTGCAGATGAAGCGGATAAACCTGTTTCTCCAGCTGTGATTGTTAAAGTAATGTCATCACCAACACCTAAACTACCTGAAGTAGGTGAATAGGCAGCGAGTGAAACAACAGGGGAGTTGGCATCAATCGTAGGTGTAGTATTTGCTACTGGAGCAGTGACAAACGCCGCACTTTCATTTCCAGCTGCATCTGCTAGTACAATACTAAGAGGCATTGTAGCCGCCGCTGCGATATCGTTATTGCCTTCAACAATGGTATAAGTGAGAGTATAGGTATTATCAGCATTATCAACGAGTGTGGAAGCAACATCAACACTATTGATGGTAATGGCTCCAGCTGTTAAACCCGCTTCACCCGCAGTAATCGTCGCCGTGACAACATCACCGACAATCAGTGTACCTGTCGTAGGTGAATAGGTCGCGAGGATGATACTTGGTGAATTTCCGTCAATTGCAGGAGCATTATTCGCTGCAGGTGTGGTTGTGAAAGCAGCCGTATTATTGCCCGATGCATCCGACAAAATAATATTTACCGGAATAGTCGCATCGTCGGCTATATCATTATTACCTTCAGCAACTGTATAAACAACTTGATAGAGACTTCCACCAAGTTCTGAGTAGGTTCCAGAAACATCGACGCCATTAATTTCTAGGGTGACAGTAGCTAATCCTGTTTCAGAGGCTGTAATCGTTGCAGTGAGTTCACTTCCGATGGCTAAAATCCCGGATGTTGGACTAAAAGTGACGGACGTTATGGTCGCTAATGTCGCATCAATAGCCGGCGTATTTGCCGCGAGAGGTGCCGTTGAGTAGGCCGTATTCGTGTTTCCTGCAACGTCACTTAGAACAACGCTTAATGGAATCGTTTGACTATCTAAAATCGTATTGTTGTTTTCAGCAATAGTATAAGTAAAGGTATAAGTATTGT
>CALBFA010000103.1 GCA_937888365.1 uncultured Fidelibacterota bacterium
GGCAACGACTTTTTTTCAAAATCAATAGGGTTACATTAATTTTGAGTCAATGCGTCATATTATCCTAACATGTTGATAAATATTAAATAATTGATTTAGACCACAAAAATACTAGTTTAATCTCAGTTAAAAAAATAGGGGATTTAGTCATGCATTTAAAAAGTAAAGTTTTATCAAAAATATGGCGTTTTAAGTTGTTCATATTTCTTTTCCCCATAATATCTATTGCACAATTCTCAACATCTGAGCCCCTCATACAATTGCCAGGGATAAATGACCAGGTTGACATCCAAAGCGATTGGTGGGGTGAACAAGCCAAATACATGACATGGATAAATTATAATGACAACGTCTATTCTCTCTGTGTCCAAAAAATATTCCCAAACATCGATACTATGATAATCGTTCAGACAAGTACTAACACATTGTATAAGCCATCCATTACAATAGATGGAGACGGTTTAAAATTAGCATGGTCCGAACAAAATGATGCCTTTTGGTCTCTGAAATTGACATCATTCGATGTGAATATCTGGAGCGAACCTTATACCTTAATGGCAGACGCACCAGACACCATTAAAGCAGACATTAATAATCGCAGAGCCGCTTGGTCGTGTGGAGGAGAATTGTTTTTCATGATTTTTTCTGATTCTACCACCACTGGAGCCCAAGTTATTGATGTTGATGGCTGCAATAATCCCTCTATAAATCAATATGGAGGTGCCTATAGCGAGAGTATTGTATATGAAAAAAATATGATTGATTCGAGCGAAATCGTGTTCGCCTCCTTAAATAGTTATACCGGCGATATGACATGGGATTTTGAGGTTTTCTCAAATGGCTGCTTGAATCGGAATCCTGAAATCGGCTCGGTAGACAATATAAGTTTCGAAACCTACAAAGATGGGCAATGGGGGATTAGCTATGCACCATTTTATTCATTTGATTACATGAGTGAACATCTGGACGTAAATGCAAATTATCGACATCCAACACAATTTACATTTGGGATTCCTGTCAGCGGAAGTCGAGAAGATATTGACGATTATTTACTGATTTACGATAGCGATTCTCTTGACGGAAATTCTGAAATTATGGCATTATTTCAAGGGATTATGTCAGGCGTTGAATCAACGATTAATATATCAAACTTACCAGGCAGCGACACGTGGCCAGTATTGACGCAATATGGGAATTATGACACATTGTATATTGCTGTGATTTGGCAACACGAAACTGAAACGGGGACAGAAATATGGTGGGCGAAAGCAGGTGTCGATTTGCCACAAGGCGATATTCAGTCCGAGCTTGTCAATCCGACGAATTTCAAACTACATCAGAATTATCCGAACCCATTTAATCCAAGTACAAAAATAACTTATAACTTGACTAAAAATGCGGAAATAATCCTAAATATTTATGACGTAAAAGGACACATGATTCAAACAATCTGTTCAGGTTTTACGCAAGCTGGTTCATATAGTTATAAATGGAATGGTACGAATAATTCTGGACTTTCTGTACCCACAGGAATCTATTTTGCTCGAATGGAAACGTCGAATTATTCTGAAACGATTAAGATGCTGTATCTAAAATGATATTCTGTTTATAAAGTAAAATCAAAGCCTCTGTTTAATCAGGGGCTTTTTCTTTTGTCTCCAAAATCTCATCAAATTTCAAGATGCAATCTTTGCTAATTTATTCATTAAACTTAATGACAAGAGTAATCATACACCAAAAAGTGACTGTCTTTTATAGTGCTATAGCCTGAGATAAAATTAGTTTCAGCCCTATGGAAATTTTATCAATTGCTGTCATAAGTATCATCACATTCATCGCCGTTGTCTCCTCCTGGGTGTTTTTTTCGGGAACATTCATTATGACCATTTTAGCATTGGTGATGGCTTGGTGGGGTGGATTTCAAGGTGAGATTCAGATTATCCACATCATACTATTATTCGCATTGTCGGCAATACTGGAAGTCATCGAATTTGGATTGGGAGCTGTTGTCGCGAAACAATATGGCGCTTCAAAACGGAGTACAATTTTGTCTATTGTCGGCGGTATTGTTGGAACAATTCTCGGGGGAAGCGTCTTTATTTTCATTGGCGCTTTGATAGGACTTCTAACGGGTGCTTATCTGGGAGCCTATTGGGGCGAGCGTCAAGACGGAAAATCGCAAAACGAAGCGAAACGCGCAGCGCTGGCCGTTTTAGCAGGGACCATTACAAGTAAAGTTCTAAAATCAGTCGCCGTTGTTTGGATTGGTTTTTGGTTAATACAGGTCGCAGGGTGATAAATAAATTGAGTGTCCGGTAGATGTCGCAAATAAATGCAAATAAATGCAGATAAAAGATAAAAGATAAAATTGTGAAAAATATACTTTCAAAAGGAAAATATAATCAGCGAAAATCAGCGCGATTAGTGGGAAAGGTCAATCGACATATTAGAGGGTCGATTTTAATTATGGTATTTGCATCATCTCTCTTTTCCCAAGATTTTCAATTGGCGCGTTTGCACTATGGTGGTGGCGGTGATTGGTATGCTAATCCAAGTTCCTTGCCAAACCTCATCAATTTCGTGAATCAAGAAACGACTTTAAAACTTGATGATACAGAAGCAAGAGTCAAACTCAGTGATGGAAATTTATACAATTTCCCATTTCTATATCTCACGGGTCACGGCAATATTAAATTTACGTCTGACGAAGTTTATCGCTTAAGAGATTATTTAACCCAAGGTGGATTCCTCCATGCGGATGATAATTATGGATTAGATGAATCCTTTCGTCGAGAGATGAAGCGCGTTTTCCCTAATAAAGAATGGGTCGAGTTACCCGCGACGCATCCCATATTTAATACGAAATTTAGTTTCCCTAATGGCTTGCCTAAGATACATGAACATGATGGCAAACGTCCCCAAGCTCTTGGATTATTTCACGAAGGGAAACTCGTCGTCCTTTATACCTATGAATCGGATTTAGGCGATGGCTGGGAAGATTTGGAAGTCCATAAAGATGGCGAAACTAAACATTTAGCGGCACTTAAAATGGGCGTCAATATTTTGATGTATTGCTTTATGCCTTAATGAAAAAATATTTAACACAGATAAATGCAGATAAAAAACAAAAGATAAAAGATAAAATTGTGCAAAATAGACTTTCAAATGGAAAATATAATCAGCGAAAATTAGCGAGAGAAGAAAGTTTGAACGCGAAGAGAAGTAATTGACAGAAGTAAGCAGAAATAAATCAATTATAATTGATGTAAATCCATTTAAAATGGTCTTTAAACCATTTGCCAGCGCCATTGCGAGAGGATTTCGTACAAAAAGTCTTTTAAGTCTTGGACTCTTATTACTCATAATATTTTTTGGTATTATAAGCGCTGAATCAATTCGTTATTTCGACTCTGAAATGCGCTGGTTTCTCCTTCGAATATTTATTGGGATAGGCCTTTTTGGCGCAGCCTCAATTGCGATTCTAACACAACTTTTATCAAATCAAAAATTAAAAAGCACGACCTCGATTTCCATCACAAAAGCATTGAGTGAGAAATTGCATGAGGGAGGTCAAATAATATTACAAGGCTTTCATCTTTCAAACGACCCGATGCAAGCGGGGATTTCGGTGGAGCTCAAAGACATCGCTATACAAAATGCCTTGTCTCAATTGCAACAAGTCGATGCTCATATCCTCTACCCTGAATTTAGAATTAAAATATTGAAAAAACGCTTCACGCTTGTATCTGGAGCGCTATTGATTTTAGCCCTTATATTCTTTCAACCCATTTCCTTAGCATTCACAAGAGTGATGCATCCATTTACCGTTTTCGAATATCCTATGCCCGTTATTATAAAAATTCAAGCTGATGACTATGACGTTTTGGCCGGCGATACGATTCATGTTTCGGGACAAATATTGGGTCGTGAGGCTCAATCCGTACATCTTCTTATCGATTCAAAAAATCATCATAATGATAAAATCATCCGTGTCCGTGATTCGAATTATGAGATGATTTTACCACGCGTTCAAGAATCTTTTAGCGTCATCGCATCCTCTAAAATGGCTTATTTCTGGGAGCCTTGGACATGGGCTCGTTCGGATATAATTTCTGTTCATGTCCTCAATCGCCCCGTTGTATCATCCATGGAAACAACCATCATTCCGCCGAAATACACAGGACTAGAAATTCAGATATCAACGGATAATGCGCGTAAAATCAGTACATTACCTGGGAGTAAAATTGAAATTAGGGGTAAGAGTACAAAGGCTTTGAGCCGTGCAGTCGTTCAATTTCAAACAAAATCAGATATTGCATGCGACGTGAAAAGCGATGTCTTTTTTGCGAACTGGACGATTCATCAATCGGATAATTTTAAATTGAATATTTTTGATGATGACTCAATCCCAAATTTGAATCCTCTCGAATATCTGGTTTATATTGACGAAGATGCAGCGCCTTATATCAAGATTATTTTGCCTGCTATGGATGTCTTACTCGGTGATAATGCGCAATTGCCCTTGCGCTTGAAAATTGGCGATGATTTCGGTTTTTCTAAACTATTGTTGAATTATCGAATTCTAAAACCCGACTATTTTGAGCCTGATTCGACGGTTTATAAAAGCAATATTAAGATTCCCTCTGATTCGAAGACAGCCGCTGAATTCGATTGGAATTGGGACTTATCGGAACTGAATCTTATCCCTGAATGGGGCGTCGAGTACTGGTTCCAAATTTATGACAATAATAATGTCTCAGGCTATTCAATGGCGAAATCAAAGGTTTATTCGGCGCGATTGCCATCCATGTTAGAAATGTTTGAACAAACGGATGCAAAGGAAAAAGAGATTCGTCAAGATACAGAATCCGTTTTGGAATCTGTCAAAGACATCAAAGAAAAAATTGATCAACTTGCCATGGAAGTTAAGAAAGATCAGCAACTCGATTGGAATCAGCAGCAAGATGCTCAAAACGCTATGGCGGATATGAAAGCCTTAGAACAGCAGCTGGAAGCCATCAGTGAAGAGTTGGACAAAATGATTCAGGAATCACAAGAACAGAATCTTTTTGACGACGAAACATTGAATCAATTCGAAGAACTTCAAAAGATGTTTGAAAATCTCATGACGCAAGAATTGAAAGAAGCCATGCGAAACCTTCAAGACGCTATGGAGGAAAATAATCCCCAAGCTATGGAAAATGCCATGTCTGAGTTTCAGCAATCGATGGACGAATTTAAAAAAAGTCTGGAACGCACTTTAGAATTATTCAAGCAAGTCGAGATGGAACAGAAGATGGACGAACTTTCATCGCGGATGGCAGAGATGGCGAAACAGCAAGAAGAATTGTTGAATTCCATGGATGAAAACAGTCCCGAAACAACGGCGGCACTTGAAGAAAATATTGAAAAAGCATTTGAACAAGCTCAAAAAGTGGCAGAGGAATTAAAAGAACTTGCCGAAGAAAATGAGAATTTAGACACGAGTCAATTGGACGAACTTCAATCTGAAATGTCTGAATCTGGCGCAAAAGAAGATTTAAGTGAAGCGACGGATCAATTTAAAGAAGGGAATATGGAAGCGGGCAAGCCGTCTGCGAAATCAGCCCAGAAAAAATTACAAAAAATGGCGCAACAAGCGGGACAAATGCAACAAGGGATGCAGCAACAAATGATGGAACAAGTCATGGGAGAATTTCGAAAAATCCTCATGAAAACCTTGTCTCTCAGTCAACGTCAGGAGGCCCTTGAAAGTGAAACGAAAAAAGCGCGTTCCACCAGTTCGACTTTACGAGATTATGCAGATGATCAATACGACTTAACGCGCAATATTCAGCAAATTGCCGCTGAACTTTCGGATTTAGGCAACGAGACATTCGCCGTATCGGGGAAAAGTGCGAAGCAATTAGGCAAAGCATTGTCCGCGATGCAAGAGGCTATTTCCGAGATGGAAAGTCGTCGACCGGGTCAGGCGGCGGGTCAACAAAAAGGTGCACGACAAGCGTTGAATCAACTCGCGCAAGACCTCGCATCGTCCATGCAATCATTAGAAGAAGGTGGCCAAGCGTCTGGATTTCAACAGTATATGGAATCGCTCCAAAAAATGGCCGGCCAGCAACAAGGTTTAAATCAAGAAACGATGATGCAAATGGGGCAAGGCAATCAATCCATGATGCAACAAATGGCGAGACGTCAGTCAGCCTTAAGAGATCAATTGGGCCAAATTGAGCAAGGAATGGGGAATGATGGCCGCATGCTCGGAGATTTAGGAAAAATCGGTGAAGAGATGGAAGCCGTCGCCAAAGAACTCAATGCGAAGCGACCTAATAAAAAAGTTGTTGAGCAGCAGGAACGTATTTTGTCCAAATTGTTAGATGCTCAACGCTCCGCTCATCAACGTGATTTTAGCAAAAAACGCAAATCCGAGACGGCCTCGGAAATTAATAATTCAAGTCTTAGGATAGAGCTTCCCGACGATTTAGGCGAGAAGCGAAATATTCTCTACGAAGAATTGATTTACAGCCTAAAACAGTCATATACGCCAGAAGAGCGCGCACTGATTCAGCAATATTTCCAACTTTTAGAAGAGATGGAGACACCCCTTGCGCCGTAAAAATTTACCATTTCTATTTTCAATGTTGTTGATTTTTGTTCTATCATTGATGTCTCCTATTTATGGACAAAAGAGTCAGAGACAAGCGTTTGATATCCAATATAAGCGAGCTCAAAGTTACGAGCGATTCGGACAAAATGATGAAGCCTTAGCTTTGTATCTTTCGATTTTGGAAAAGAATCCAGATGAGCGTCGCGCTTATTATCGCGCAATGCAACTCTACGAAGCTAATGAAAATTGGGACGGTCAGTTGACATTATTAGGGGAACGCTTAAAGCTATCTCCACAAGATATAGAATTAAGAGCCGATGAAGCACGCATCCGCTATGGCATGGGCGAAAAGGAATTGGCGAAAGAAATTTGGGAGACGATTGTTGAAAATGCAGGTCGCAGCGAGAATGTATTTCGCCTTGTTTCAAACGCACAAATTCGAACCCAAGCTCTGGATTTAGCGAAAGCAACCTTGTTAGCGGGACGTCAGAAATTGGGACGGAATTCATTATTTGCCAACGACTTAGCGCGCCTCTATAAAGTGAGGGGCGAAATAGATTTAGCGACACAGGAACTATTGCTCTATTTCGATGCAAATACCCACGCAAAAAACTATATAGAGCGCGAACTCGTCGGTTTTCTAGACAATCCTGATAATCTTCCTATCGTTATTGAAGCATTAAAAATATGGGGAAAACAGACGGACAATATTTTGGCGTCTATAGATTTTAGTGTTACAATTTTACTTCATGAAAAGAAATATGATGATGCGGTTCATGAAATTTCGGCTCAGACACCAAGCATCCTCGCCCCTCAAACGCTTTTGAATTATGCCATGAGTTTTGAGGCAGAAAAAGCCTGGAGCGCAGCTCAAAAGGTTTATGAAAAACTCATTTTAGAAACGAAAAATGAGAAATATGCTGGAGCTGCTATTTTGGGTTTAGGACGCGCTATTGAGCATCAAGTTTTAGAAAATAACGAGGAACAATCCATGGCTGGATTTTATGAGGGGAACACCTTTTTTGCGATTCCTTTTGTTTTTTCGGGTTCGAATCAAGAAAAATTGAATGAGGCGATTTCACTATATAAAGATTTGGATCGGGGGCAAAAAAGCGGTCTCCGCGCCGAAGCAGTATTTCGCCTAAGTGATTTGCAGCTTCGCGTTTTAAGCGACACCGATTCAGCAATCAAAGGTTTTGAAACCGTTATGATGACGCCAAGTAATAGAAATTTGCAACAAGAGGCGGGCTTTCGCCTTATTGAATGTCACCTTGTGAAAGGCGATACGGTTGCCGCAAAAAACATATGGAATCAAGTCATTACATTGACAGGTGCCGACGAAGATGATTCCCAATTTATTGCGGAAAATTTGCGGATATCCCTTCATTCAAAAAATTGGACGTATCTAAAAAAAGCCTTGTTAAATCTTTCCGGTTCAACGCGTCCCGCCGATCCGCTATTTAATGATGGCTTGGAACTGTCGTCATTTATAGAAGGCAATGGGACCTTAGAGGATGAAAATCTCAAGCGCTATTTGGAAGCAGAAGTTCTCATTGGGCGACACAAACTCAGCGAAGCGTCAAAATTACTGAAACTGATTCAAAGGGGAGACGTGGCAGACGACGCGGCGATTCGAAGAATTGAGCTTTTAATGCTGTTGAAGCAATTCAAAGCAGCCGAAGATGAACTAAATATCTTTTTAGAAAAGTATGAAACGTCGGATTGGTTTGATGTCGCACTTATCTGGAATGCGGAGTTACAGGAAAAAAGAGGCGTAGAAAATGTGACGTTAATTCCTCATTATGAACGCGTCCTTGTGGAACGACCCTATTCTCTTTATGCGTCCCAATGTCTGACAAAAATTCGTCAACTTCGTGGCGATTTTAATTAAAATATGCAAACGAACTGGCTGAAAATGACTGGAAAATACGTTTAAATGAAAAATAGAATTCTAATCACAATAATTTTTATAATGACATTTTCGACAAGTTACGGAAGCAAGATTCTCATTCCCATGGATGCATCACAAACGGATCATTTAAAAGCCTATGGCATTGCGTTTTGGGTTTTGGAACGAGGACAAAATGTGGAATGGCTCCTTAATTATCGCGGTGGTTCATTTTTAATGGATTTTAATAATGAAATTGTACAAGAATGTCGCATACGAGACGTCAAAAATGAAACGATTTCATCAGGCTCTGAAACGCAAATTTACGCCGATATTGAAGGTGGGAATATGGATGTCGTCATCCTAGAAAAGACGCCTAATATCGCCGTTTACACACCGCCGGGAAAACAACCTTGGGACGACGCCGTAACGCTAGCCCTTACCTACGCTGAAATTGAGTACGACGAAGTTTGGGATTTGGACGTGCTCGAGGGCAAATTACAGGGTTATGATTGGCTTCATTTGCATCATGAAGATTTCACCGGTCAGTATGGCAAATTTTATCGTAATTATCGCAATGCACCTTGGTATCAGCAACAAAAACAAGAGTATGAATCATTTGCACACAATCATGGATTTATGTCTGTGTCCCAAGAAAAGAAAATGGTAGCGAAAAAAATAAGCGAATTTGTGGGGAACGGCGGATTCCTATTTGCCATGTGTAGCGCAACGGATGCCTTTGATATAGCACTCGCTGCCGAAGGAATTGATATTGTTGATCGCGTTTATGATGGCTCACCCGTTGATCCTCAGGCGCAAGAAAAATTGAATTATTCCAAGTCCCTAGCTTTTGATAATTATCAGCTTTATACGGATCCAATGTTATATGAATATAGCGACATTGATTTCCCTTCTTCTATCCGTCCTGTGGCGCCTGGAGCGGAAGCAGACTATTTTACACTCTTCGAATTCTCAGCAAAGTGGGATCCTGTACCAACGATGTTGACGCAAAATCATGTGGGTATTGTAAAGGGTTTTATGGGACAAACGACGGGCTATAGACGTGACAAAATTAAAAAGCATGTCATCATCATGGGTGATGTTCCGAACGGTGAACAAGTAAAATATATACATGGTAATGCCGGAAAAGGGACCTTTACCTTTTTAGGGGGACATGATCCCGAAGACTATCAGCATTTCGTGGGAGACCCACCGACTCAGCTTTCGTTGCATCGCAATTCGCCTGGGTATCGACTTATTTTAAACAATGTGCTTTTCCCAGCAGCGAAGAAAAAAGATCGAAAAACGTAATTGAATTGGTGGCTTTATTTTTTGATTTTAATAATGAAATAAAGGATCAAAATCGTCGAAATTGGAGCCTATATTTTCTAATGAATTACGTGAAACTTCAACTAGATTAAGCGATGATGCTGAAACAAAATAAATTACAACCGAAAACTTGGATCATTTTTTGGCTTTTTACTTTTGCCTTTTTTGCAAGCTCGCTATTTGGACAAATTGAAAAAGAAAACGGTACCTTGTATTATCGTGAATGGAGTCGAGCAGATGTATCACCTCCACAAACTCGAAGTGAATTATTAGGCAAACCTCATGTAGGTGTAACGTATAAATTTGATAAAGTTATTGCGGTTGTTTGGTATAATGCTGAGGATCGAATCGTAAAGCGAGAACGCTCATTTTATGACCAGAATGGTAACCCTAAAACCCGCAAAGTCTTTGATGGGAATAATCAGCTTGTAAAGGAATTTCAATTTCGAACCAACGCAGGGACTTTGCCTGAATTAAAATTTGTCTTCGGGGAAAATTTTGTTCAAATCGATCGTTATTTTTTGGTTGAAATCGACTACAATAGTAATGGAAGGGAACTTCTATTTACCATCAAAGAAATTTCAGGCGAACTTATTTGCCATCGTCAGACTGCCTATAATGAGGATGGTCGGAAGCGTGAAGAAATTTTCGTAAATGATACGAACAATAGTATTATTACGCGCACAAAATTCAAATATGATATTGAAAAAAATCAGACAGTTGTCGAAGAATATGATGGTGATGCAAACTTAACAAGTCGTGTGGTTTTATATGGTCATGACGATTTTTTAACCAAATAGGTTTCGCTCCCAATACTGCAATAGAAGCAACAGAAAACGTTTTAAAACAAAGGGATTTGGATTGAAAACAAGGCTCATCGTATTTTCATTATTATCGAGTATTTTATTCGGACAATGGGTTGGTTTTACAAAATCAATTAATCCAGATTTTGCTGTTGGTAGCATTGCGCAAAGCGAAGTCGCTATTTATGAGGAACTCGTTTCTCTAATAGATAATTCCCAAACGCAAATCGACATCTGTGCTTATGATATCGAGCTTCAAACCGTCGCAGAGGCTCTCATTTCTGCGCAAAATCGCGGGGTTAATATTCGTGTCATCACTGATCACGACTACCTCGCTGAAGAAGGTCTGATTTCGTTGCAAAACGCCGGTGTTACGATTATCGATGATGCCTTTGGCGTCCTTAACAGCGGTAGTGGTGAAATGCATAATAAATTCGTTGTGATTGATGCCTCAATCGTCTGGACCGGCTCTTATAATTTAACACATTACGGAACCGTCAGTAACGCAAATAACGCTCTTTGGATTGAAAATACCCAGCTAGCAGCCATCTACATGGATGAATTTAACGAAATGTGGGGCAGCGAAACGATGGTCCCTGATGAGAATAATGCACGGTTTCACAACCAAAAAACGAATAATACGGCTCATGATGTCGTGATTGATGGCTATCATTACGGCGTTTATTTCTCGCCTAGCGATGCCCCCACCCAACACATTATTGATGCCATTTCTACGGCGAATTATGAAATATATTTTAGCATTTTTGCCTTTTCAACAGATGAGATTACGGATGCAATGTTGGCGGCACAAGAAGCAAATCCTGATCTTGAAGTCAAAGGGCTTTTTGAATCAACCTATTGGAATACGTCTTGGAGCGAAAGCATCCCCATGCGGGGAGAAGGCGATCGGGCATGGGCAAATCCTGCGGAAGTTTATGAGGACAATGTCCAAGCTGATGAGGGACTTAAGCGACTTCATCATAAAGTTATGATAATTGACGGACAGCATCCCAGCAGCAATCCCATTATCATTACGGGTTCCATGAATTGGTCTGCAAATGGCGAATCGTTGAATGATGAAAACACACTGATTATTGAAAATCCAAGCATCGCAAATCAATATGTCCAAGAATTTGCAGCACGATTTATGGAGGCAGGCGGCGTTATTGAACCGCTTCAAATTAACTTATTATTTGACCCGCCCTTTATTGATTTTAACACCGTTTTCGTGGGTGAGACATCAAGTCGCGCGGTGACGGTCGTTAATACATCTGAATCACCTATTGAATTTGAAATTCCAGTAATTTCCAACAATATTTCTGGTATTTTGACAGATGGCTTACCGTTGTCAACTCTGTTACCCGGCGACACATTAAGCTTTTCCGTCAATTTTTCGCCTTCATATCATGGGGTATGCGCATCGGCGTTGGATGTGCTTGGGAATGACGGTTCGCCTATTAGCTCATCGATTGACGTGCTAGGACGCGGCGTTGGAAACGGAGACCTCGCAGTCGTGATAAACGAATTTATGGCGAATCCAACGCAAGTTGCTGACACTAATGGCGAATGGATCGAGTTGATGAATCAAAGCGCATTTCCCGTTCGAATCGATCATTGGAGTCTTCAAGACAACGATGGCGAAATATTTCAGATTCTAAGCGACGCCGTACTCGTTCTTGAGAGTCAGGCGTTTTTTGTGCTCTCTGTTAATGGCGATGCCGCAACTAACGGTGGGTTGGATGTTGATTACGAATACTCTGGACTGATTCTCGCGAATACATCTGATGAAATTATTTTAATTGATGAAAACTCCACCACAGTTGATGCTGTTCTTTATAATAGCTCATGGACGATTCCTACAGGAAAAAGTTTGGCTCTTGATGATGTGGGCGGATGGAATCCTTCTACGACACAATATGGATATGGTGATTTTGGGACACCCGGTGCATTAAATGAGTACCAAGTTGAAATTGATAAACAGTATATCGCTAAATCTTACAACCTTATATCTGCCTACCCCAATCCTTTCAATGGGACACTACGAGTTGACATCGCATCAAATATTTCAAATGAATACGTCATCTATTCTCTTCTAGGTCAGGAAATTACACGACAAAATATTTCCAATAGTTCGTCATTTACGTGGAGGCCACACAACAATATCCCATCAGGTGTTTATTGGGTGGTTCTATTAAATAAAGGGCAACGTGTGGTAAGTGAGAAAGTGTTGTTTTTGAAGTAGGTAGTAGCCTGTAGCTATAAGATTTTCATATCCAATTACACTTCCAATCGACATTTTATCTATTACTTGTGGCAATATTTTTTAGATAGTATTTATCATTGCTACACATAAGTGTCAGGCTAAAAACTTGTCACAAGTAAAACATATTGTTTCATATTAAAACAATCTCTTGTTTTATATTAGAACATTCTGTATCTTTGTTGCATAAACAAAAGGGAAATAGATATGAATGTAAAATTATCACAAAAGCAGATTGGTCAGAGAGTAACGGAGCTCCGGAAGAATAAGGGATTATCTCAAGAAGATTTGGCTAAAAGAGTTAATATCTCTCGTCCATCTTTGGCTCAAATTGAATTGGGCAACAGGAGTGTTAATATTCTTGAATTACAGCAACTGTCAATAGAATTAGGATTCTCATTAGATGATTTTATGTCTAAAAATTTTGAGATTCATCAAGAAATTGATGGTGATAATGAGAAAAGCACTAACATAGCTGAAGAACGTATTGCTGTCCCAATTTTAAAAATTGATAAGCTCAAAAATGTGCTATTATACATTTTAGAAAAATGTGCAGGGAAGCCAAATGTTGGAGAAACGGTTCTTTATAAGTTGTTGTACTTTTCTGATTTTAATTATTACGAGTTATATGAAGAACATTTAACGGGTGCAAAATATAGAAAATTACCATTTGGCCCTGTCCCTCAACAATTAAATACAATTATCAAACAAATGATTGAGGGAGGACAATTGAAGCGTGTTAAGACTGAATATCACGGTTATCCTCAAACTCGTTATTTACCTTTAGAGAAGTCTGATTTAACTCAATTGCAAGCAAGTGAAACGGACATTCTTGATAGGGTTATAGAACAAATGAGCGACTGGTCGGCTACTGCAATAAGTAATTATTCTCACAATGATTTACCTTGGTTGGCTTCAAAAGAGGGAGAAGAAATAAATTATGAATTAGCTTTTTATAGAGAGGCTCCTTTCTCTGTAAGAAATTATGGTGATGAAATTGAACAAGAATGATTTTTGAGGAATTAACAGAATTTAAAAAAGATTTGAAAAAACTCTTAAAAAAATATAGAACGCTAGAGAATGATTTAGATGTTGTAAAAAAGGTGTTAGAATTTTCTCCTACAGAAAGACCTCCGTTCAGTTTTCGTATTGACAATTTAGGTTTGGAAACGTGTGTGATAAAAGTGAAAAAAATTGCTTGTAGAGCATTAAAAGGAAGAGGTGTAAATTCAGGTTTGCGATTAATATATGCTCATTTTTCAAAAGAAGATAAAATAATCTTTATTGAGTTATATCATAAAAATGATAAAGAATATGAAGACAGAAAAAGAATTATGGACAATTTCAAATAAATACGTCAACTATTCTCTTCTTGGACAGGATATAACTCATCACAATTTTAATATTTTCATTATCGTTTTAAGCTACTTTTCTCGTAGTTTAGGCGGAATGAAATATTCAATAAAATCTGACAAAAAAATGAATAGAAAGAAGCGACCATGAGTCAAATACTTTTTGTGAGCGCCGAAGTTGCACCTTACTCAAAAGCTGGTGGTCTTGCCGATGTTGCTGGTGGACTGCCTCCCGCTCTAAAGGCTTATAAATACAACGCCACGAACCTGTCGCCCTTATATGGCAGTATCAATTGTCAGAAATTTAAACTTAAAGAAACGACCATTTCAGGGACGGTTTATTTGGGTAAAGATGCCTATTTGTATAAAATTTGGTCTAATGATGACGAAAGCCATTGGTTTGTACACAACGACGAATTCTTTGGACGTAACGGCATTTACACCGATGCACGTGGAGAAGGATTTCCCGATAATAATCTACGGTTTTTCTTTTTCCAAAAAGTAGCAGTCGATTTAATAAAACGTGCTCATATCAATCCTAAAGTAGTACATTGTAATGACCACCATACAGCGCTAATTCCCCTTATGCTAAAAGCGGTAAACGAAAACGCCGCAACCTTATTGACGGTGCATAATTTTCAATACCAAGGCTGGTTTTCGTCTGATGAGTTTGGACTCTTGACTCAGGATGAACAAAATTTAATCAATCCTGTTGCGACTCAACACTATAACGCAATGGAACTAGGCTTACATTATGCTCATCACGTAAATACCGTAAGTCCCAATTATGCGAAGGAAATATTAGAAATTCCCGATTGGTCTTTTGGTCTTTTTGACAAGATTCAAAGTATAAAGGACAAATTTTCAGGCATTCTAAATGGCGTAGATTACAGCTATTGGAACCCCCAATACGATTCGCATATTGAGCATCGCTTTGACGTAGAAAATACATTTGGGAAAAAATTGAATAAAGCCGCATTGCAGGTTCATTGCTCTTGGCCCGTTGCGCCGGACACAGCAGTAATTGGCAATATTTCTCGCCTTGTGGACGCCAAAGGCTACCCTCTTATTATTGACATTTTACCTGATTTAATGGAATTGGATGTACAATTTGTATTTTTAGGAACTGGGATGGAAGCGATACAAAACAAGCTTCGAGAATTCGCAAATGCCTATCCTAAAAAGATTGCATATTTTAATGGATATGACGAACCATTTGCTCATCTCATTGAAGCAGGGGCGGACTTATTTTTGATGCCATCTGCATTCGAACCTTGTGGACTAAATCAAATTTATAGCTTAAAATACGGCACTCTTCCAATTGTCCACGAGACAGGTGGTTTAGCAGATACGGTTGAAAACTGGGACGGCGAAACAGGGACAGGTTTTAGTTTTAATCAACATAATTCGCAAGCTTTGTTAGAAACTATCGTAAGAGCCATCCAAACATATCAGGATAAAAAAAGTAGAGAAAAATTAATACAAAATGCCATGAAAAAAGACTTTTCATGGTCGTTTGCAGCCAAGAAATATGCTGCCTTATATAAATCATTAGAATCGTAAAGAGAGTGAGCGAGAATATGAATAAGATGAGATTAGGAGCCATTATTTTAGGTGGGGGACGAGGCGAAAGATTGTCACCGCTTACCTTGCATCGGGCGAAGCCAGCTGTTCAAATTGGTGGAAAATATAGACTTATCGATGTCCCAATTAGCAATTGCATCAATTCGGGAATTCGTCATATTCATATTTTGACGCAGTTTAACACATTGAGTTTGCATCGTCATATTTATCAAACGTATAAATTCGACACCTTTTCAAAAGGGACGATTGAAATCCTTGCCGCTCAGCAAACTATGGATAATAGTCAATGGTTTCAAGGCACTGCAGATGCAGTTCGATCCTATTGGAGTCGATTTAAGGATATGAACGTTTCGCATTATGTAATTTTAGCGGGCGACCATCTCTATAAAATGGATTATGATGCGTTTTTTCAGAATCATTTAGACACAAACTCTGATATTTCTATTGGCGTAATTCGAAAACATCGTGATGAAGCAAGAGAACTCGGCGTTTTAAAAACGGATGAAAATGATGTTGTGATTAAGTTTGTGGAAAAGCCTCAAACCAAAGACGAAATTGATCAAGTCATTGATGCGCGTTCCAAAGGCGAAAACGTTTTGGCCTCGATGGGGATCTATATTTTTAGCAAAGAGGTATTGAAGGATTTGTTGTCACAAGAGGGGAATGATTTCGGAAAGGATCTTATTCCGCCTGCTATCGCAAAGTACAAGACATCCGCCTATCGTTTTCAAGGATATTGGGAAGATATTGGAACCATCAGAACATTTTTCGAATCGAGTATTGCGTTGACGGGGGACAAACCTGATTTTTCTTTTTATGATGCCAATAAGCCCATTTATACGCGATCACGATTTTTGCCTGGAAGCCGTATTCATGGTGCTGAAATTAAAGATTCGATTATTAGCGAAGGTTGTATCATAGGCGATGCGAAGATTACGAATTCTATTGTTGGTATGCGAGGGATTATTAAAGACAATGTTGAGCTGGATCGTGTTTACATGATGGGGGCTGATTTCTATGAAGAAGAGGCTCGAGAAGATGCATTGATTCCTGTCGGAATAGGCGAGGGTTCGGTGTTGAAGAATATCATAGTGGACAAAAATGCTCGTATTGGTAAAAATACAAAATTGGTAAATATGCATAATATCGATTTTACTCAAACTGAAAATTATACGATAAAGCAAGGCATTATTATTATTCCAAAAGGTGTAGTGATCCCGAATGGGTTTGAGATATAGTATTACGAATTAAAAGAAATTTTAAAAAGAATATTCTCGAAATTCAAATTAAACAAAAAGCTCATGAATTCATAACTCGTGGGCTTTTTTATTGAAATCGTCCTTTGCAGGATTAGCTTCGCCCACCATGGATAGAACGAACGTACAAGACTATAAAAAACAGCATAATAAAAATAGGTTCGTCGTTTAATGCAATGTCTCATGCTTGGAAGCGGAAGCGGCGGTAATGCGTTTATTGTGAAATCCGATAGCATTATGATTTTGATTGACGCAGGTTTATCTGCCGCTCAAATTCATAAACGGATGTCCATGCGAGGGCTTTCGGCAGACGATATTACAGCCTGTTTTATTACCCACGAACATGGTGATCATGTGCGAGGCGCTTCCATGCTTTCATTACGCCATAAAGTGCCGATATATATGCATCCTGCAACGAAGCAAAAAACATCCAAACTTTGGAGAGGCAATGAAACGATTCATTTCCTTGAAATTGGCGATAGTTATGAATTTTCAGACATAACGATTACCTCGATTCCAACATCTCATGACTCTGAATCATCTATGGGATTTTTATTCAAGAATAGTCGTTATCAATTGGGTTATCTCACGGATTTAGGTTCAGTTTCAGAAGATACCTTTTTAGCGATGAAGGATGTAGATTTCATCGTTATGGAAGCGAATCATGACAAAGAAATGCTTTTAAATGGTCCTTACCCAATGCATCTAAAGCGACGTGTGGATAGTCGAGTGGGACATTTGTCGAATTCGGATTCAGGCGAATTTTTAAATTTATTGGTTGAGTTAGGCAAACTCAAAGGCGCCATACTAGCCCATTTATCGGAAAAAAATAATACACCTGAAAAAGCATTGGAAACCGTATTGTCAAAATTAAAGACTAAAATTCCCGTGATGGTTGCATCACAACACGAACCCTCAGAAATAATTGAAATGGAGAAATTATGAAAAGAATAATCCTATTTAGCATCGTGACGAGCTTGTTCATATTGAATTGTTCCGGCGATAAATCCGAAACCGAAAATAAAAATGCATCCCCAAAAGAGGAGACGAACGTGTCAAATATTGAAGAAGTGGTCGTAATGGAAACAACATTAGGAACAATTGTTATTGATTTATACGAAAATGAAGCGCCAATACATTCGGCTAATTTTAAAAAACTTGTGACTGAAAAACAAATAGTGGGTACGTATTTTCATCGTGTAATTCCTGGTTTCGTTGTGCAAGGTGGCGACCCAAATACCCTGGATGGCGATAGACGAAACGACGGTATGGGCGGCGTTCCAGGGGAAAGAATTACGGCAGAAATCGGCATGAAGCATTTGCGTGGTTGCTTGGGTGCTGCACGAGATAACAATCCTGAAAAAAATTCATCAACGAGCCAATTTTACTTTTGCTTAGAAGATTTACCTCAACTCGATAGTGGTTACACAGTTTTTGCAAAAGTGATTAAAGGGATGGATGTGGTCGATGCGATTGCTAAAGGGAAAACAGATCCAAACGACAATCCAGTAGAATCGATTTATATTAAATCTGCAAAATTAGTTCCAAAGAGTGAACTAAACTAAAACTTCGCAGAAATCTTGAATTGAACATCATCTTAGTGGAGAAATTATGAAAAAACCTGTTATTGCCCTCGCTTTAGGTGGAGGTGGCGCTCGGGGCTTTGGTCATTTGGGTATTTTGGAAGGTCTCGAAAAACTAAATATTCGTCCGCAAATTATTACAGGAACGAGCATGGGTGCTCTCATGGGAGCGCTTTATACGCGTTATCAAAACAGTAAAATTGTGAAGCAGGTTTTTGATGATTTGATAAAAAGTCCTGAATTTGATAAACTTGGATTCAAAAACATGAGCATTGTCGATGCGAATAGCGGATTTTGGGACCAAGTGACGAACTCCATTCAAAATCGTGTTGTTATGAACATTGCTCAAAGTCGCAAAGGAATTATACCGAACGTAAAATTGCATCACTTTCTTGAAAATGTCCTCACAGAAAATGTGTGGTCGAAAGATGGTGTTCGATTCGCAACCACAGCGACGGATATCATTGCAGGTGAGGATGTCTATTTTACAGATGGCTCTTTGCTGGATGCCGTTGAGGCTTCGATGTCGATACCTGGCTTTGTGCCACCAATCCCTCGAGGTGACCAACTCCTAGTTGATGGAGGTGTTTCGCAAATTGTTCCGATTTCCCTTGCCAAATTTATGGGAGCTGATTTTGTGATAGCAGTTGACGTCGCTCAAACTGTTAACCCCGTGGCACAACTTGATAATGCCACTCAGATTGTAGCCCAAAGTGAGGGGATTACAGCATTCCTTTATAGAGAACGCCTGTTAAAAGAAGCGGATTTTGTTTTTACAATAGATATACCTGGTTCCCATTGGTCCGAATTTCATCGGAGTGAAGAATTTATTCATGCTGGCACAGAAGTATTTAATCGTCAAGCTGAGAACCTAGAAAAAATAATTAAAACGCTACACACACCCATGTGGAAACAAAAATTAAAACAGATGATAAATCTGAAAAAGAATTAAAGGACACGTCATGCCCCTCATCCGAAACATTATTTTAACGCTTATTTTTACATGTTTTTCGATAGCTCAAGTCTTGCCAGAAGATATTGTTTTTGCGAAACCAATTTTGGGGCAAAATGGCATTAAAACGAATACTTCGATGAACGTAGCGTTGGAAATTGACATTCTTAGTCCTTGGCACGTGTATTCACCAAAAGTGAACGACGAATTTTCAATTCCTATCCAAGTTATTTTTGAAGATTCAAGTGTTTCAATTTCTGACTGGCATTATCCTGAGGCAGATTTTGTTTCAGTCGCAGGTATAAAAGAGCCGTCAGCGGTATTTGGTGGAAAATTCTATTTAACGGCGACACTTACTGTCGGCGATGTCTCTTCTGAAACACTTGATTTAAAAGGCAGCGTTTATTATCAGGCCTGTAACGATGAGAGTTGTTTAATCCCCACAGAAGTTCCTTGGTCCGTGTCAATCCCTGTCTTATCGGCGGATAAAGCCATCACAATGATGAATGAATCATTGTTTGAATTAACCGAAACGATGGACGCAAATGAACCAATCGATGCAAATGAACAAGCTTCAGATGAGGTTTCCGACTTAATAGCGGAAAAAGGGCTCGTTTTATCACTCATTTTCATATTCTTTGGTGGATTGGCTTTGAATCTGACGCCATGTGTTTATCCTTTGATTCCTATAACCATAAGTTTTTTTGGTGGAAAAGATCAAGGACGCATGAAAACATTTTGGATGGCGCTTGCTTACGTTTTCGGTATCGCAATTACCTACTCGGTTTTAGGTGTTTTCGCAGCGATGACGGGAAGTCTTTTCGGGACGCTTCTAACACATCCAGCCGTTTTAATAGGTATCGCCGTTATCATGGTTGGACTTTCACTTTCCATGTTTGGTGTGTATGAATTTCGACTCCCGTCTGGTTTAATGATGGCAGCAGGTCAGACCAAAACTGGGATTTTGGGTTCGTTATTTATGGGATTAACCTTAGGAATCGTTGCTGCACCGTGCGTCGGACCATTCGTCATCGGGTTATTAACGTACGTCGCCAAATTGCAGGACCCATTTATGGGATTCCTTCTGTTTTTCACTTTAGCTATTGGTCTCGGTATTCCTTATCTCTTCATTGCAATGTTTTCATCGCGATTTAGCTCAATGCCGCGTTCTGGCGCTTGGATGATAGGCGTTCGTGTTATCTTTGGGATTATTCTTATTGGCATGGCTATTTATTTCGTGATGCCTCTTATGGGTGATTTTGGGATGTACGTCGTTTCAATCTTTTTAATCCTGTCTGGAGCTTATCTCATTATTCTAAATAAAGATGGCAATGAGATGGCTGGATTTAGAATATTTAAGCAAGTTTTAGCGATTGTCTCAATCATGGCCGGGAGCTTTTTAGCAGCGCCTGAACATGACGCAAACGATGCATCAATTAAGTGGGAAAAGCCTTACACAATGGAAGAAGTTGACGCACTTCTTGCAACAAATCAAACAATTATGATGGACTTTTATGCCGATTGGTGTATTCCATGCAAAGAAATGGATAAATTGACATTCCCTGATGAGAAAGTCGTTGAATTGAGTCAATCATTTGTGATGATTAAGATTGATTTGACGAAAGCATCAGGCGAATTTGAGACGGCCGTTTATTCACGATTTGGTATACAAGGTGTACCAACGTACTTATTTTTAAAACCAGAAATCAATGAAATTAGGGCATTGAGATCATCTGGATTTGAAAATGCTGAGACCTTTGTCAAGCGCATGAAGGCTGCGTTAAAATAACGTTTGCCAACAGGGACTATCTTTTATATGATTGACGAAAGTGAAAATAAATGAATACGGGCAACGGTCCATTTAATTTTGCTAACTATAGAGGACCAATAATGAGAAAATACACTATCGTAACTTTAATATTATTAATATTATGTCTAAATACTGCAATTTTTGCTGGGGCTGACGACGATAGTGAAAAAAATCTGTATTGGGTTTACTTCACGGATAAAGAATTCGTACAACAGGGGGCGCCACTCCCGGCAGATATAGAAATTACCCATCTTACAGATCGAGCCTTAAATCGTCGAGAAATGAGAAGTTCAATTGGACTTTTGACGTATTATGATGTGGATATTGCGGCAAGTTATATTGAGGAAATCGAAAACCTCGGATTAGAGATAAGAACGAAAAGTCGTTGGTTAAACGCTATCTCGATACTTGCCACTGAAGGCGAGATAGTTTTACTAAACGGTAAACCTCATATTCGAGGCACATCAAGAGTGAGAAAAGTTTCTAAACGCGCAGTAAAAAAAATATCTAGAGACGAAGAAACACTTTTAGACTCGGGTGAATATGGATATAGTTTTGAACAACTGCAGCAGATTAATGCCATTGCTGCACATGATTCTGGATTTACAGGAGCAGGCGTACTTGTGTTAATGTTAGATACTGGATATCGCACGGATCATGAAGCTTTTTCGGGCGATCGTATCTTGGCCGAACGGGATTTTATTCAAGATGACAGCATTACAACAAATCAAGAAGGTGACCACGCTAATCAACATAATCATGGAACAATGACTGCAACGACGTTAGGTGGTTTTAAAGACAGCATTCTAGTCGGTGTTGCATATGAGTGCGATTTTTTATTAGCAAAAACCGAAATATTAGATCAAGAAATTGAAATAGAAGAAGATTTATATGTCGCAGGCCTTGAATGGGGTGAAGCTTTAGGGGCTGATGTATCATCGAGTTCACTCGGTTACTTAGATTGGTACACTTACGAAGATCTTACGGGGAATTTGGCTGTGACGACTATTGCGATCGATATTGCGGTAAGTTTAGGTTTAGCGTGTGTTACAGCGGCTGGTAATGAAGGCAGCAACACCTGGCATTACATCATTGCTCCAGCAGATGCAGATAGTGTTATTTCGGTTGGCGCTGTCAATAGTCAAGGGACAATCGCTAGCTTTAGTTCGTATGGACCCTCTGCTGATGGTCGTATTAAACCTGAAGTTTGTGCACAAGGTGTTAGTACTTTCACCGCATCTGCTGCGAGTCCAAATGCCTATACCGCCGCGAGCGGAACGAGCTTAGCAACGCCTCTTGTCGGTGGAGCTGTGGCGCTTATTATTCAAGCTCATCCAGACTGGACACCGATGGAAGTGCGAGAAGCACTCATGATGACAGCAAGCCAGAATAGTAGTCCCGACAATCATTATGGATTTGGCATTATTGATATCATAGCCGCTATTAATTATAACCAAGATATGAATTATGGTGATTTGAATTTAGACGGGAATTTGAATATTCATGATGTTGTACTCGCGGTTGAATGGACAATGAATCTTTCCACTCTCAATGCAAATCAAATTCAATTGCTCGACCTTAATTTTGATCAAGCGATTAACGTATTGGATATTGTTATTCTGATTGATTGGGTTTTAACTTTTTAAATTAATAATCTTTTTATTTGGTTCCGATAAAGGTTCCCCTAGCTTGCGGGTATGAACGATTATAAAGAAAAATTACCAGAGTATTTTATAGATGGACCACCTTGGGAGCACCGAGATTCGATCGGTATATTTTTAGCGATTGTTGAGACCATTAAAGGCATTTTCCTTTTTCCTGAAACTGTTATTTCAGTTATGAAACGAAAAGGTGGACTTATTGATGCTTTCAGTTTTTCAATACTGATGCAAGTACTCGCCACATTAACTTTAGCAAGTGTTAGCAAACTTTTCGGTTTTAATTTTGAGCTTATTCCCCACGAACTTCTAGAAGGAGGAATTTTGGGTGATATCTCATCAGGAATTTTAGTCCTTTTTTTTCCAGTAGGTGTCTTTTTACAAATTCTAATTTTTAGTCTGTCCATCTACATCGCCATTCGAATCATCGGAAACGATAATTATCAAGCTTCAACAATCATTCGTCTCTATGCTTATACGTCTGGCGCTACTAGTATCTGGACAATAGTGCCAGGGATTGGATCTTTATTTGCCTTCTTTTTTTCATTTAGATTTCTATTTATTGGACTCAAGGTTTTATATGGAGAAGGGTCTGCCTGGCTCGTGAAAACGGTTATTATTTCAATTATTGTCACTCCTTTTTTAATCATTGCCGTTGCTTTGCCATTAGGTTCATTAATTCTTATCTTCGGGGGCTAAAGAAAAGGAACAAAGTGTGTCGATAATGGTTCACAAAGTAAGAATGATAAGGGGGTTGAAATGAAAAATATTTTTTTAGGGATGCTTTTTATAATCCTTGCTGGATGCTATACACAAGTGCTTCCTCCACAGGATTATACAGATTTACCCATAAGTGTGACGAATGTCAATATTTATACGACATCATCCTACTCTTGCTGGGATCCTTGGTGGGAGCCACCTACCATTCGATTCGGGTCAATGTGGCCCAATTATTATAGTCGATATCCTTATCAATGGGGAGGCGGACTTTGGTATCCTTATGCCCCAAGTGATTCATATTATGGTGAGCCAATTTATGAGGAAATGAAACAAGGTCGAGAATTTGGGCGCGAACGAAACGTCATCCCCGCTGCACCTTCAATAGGAGGAGCGAATACAAGCGGAAGCGGGTTTCAAGCAGTTCTCCCAATTGATTTAGATCATGGAAGAATAACGTCGACTGAAAATTCTGATAAAGACAAACCAGCACCTAAAAAGGTTGAAAACCTGACGCCTGTAAAAAAGAATCCTAAAAAGGAATCCAAAAGAGGCGTTAATGAAATCATCAAAGTGATTAGTAAAATTGCGTTGTCTTCCAATGATAGCGGTGACGAAAATACTAAAGAAAAAAGTAGTGAACAAAAGAAAGAAAAAACTACGACTGAATCAAAATCAAAAAAACAACGCCGATGAGACATGTATTTGTTTTAGTAATCAGTATCAGTTTCTCTTTTGGACAGAATTATTTAGATGTTTTAAGACCGTTTCTTGGCCAGGATGTTCAAAATATCGGCTTGGGAATATACAATTCAAATTGTGGAACTTCTGATTTCAACCCCGCTTCGTTAACGTCTGTTAGACAATCATCTTTAAAACTTAGTTTACATAATAATCTGCCGAACGCTACCACACGTTACCTTACAAATGAAGCTTCATTTGCGGACACAATAAATAATTCTGAATTGTTTATTCCCGCTTTTGATGCCGTTTTTCCCATTCCTGTCTATCGTGGATCGTGGGTTCTTGGTGTGAGTCTTTCACCGCTTCGATATTTTAATGAGGCTACTAAAATAAATTATTCCGAACACGATACAATTTCGAATTATATGAATAAGAATGATGCCGGAAATTTAAAATCATTTACGGTTTCATCAGGCATTCTTTTTACGCCAAAACTGAGCTTAGGTGCAAGTATCTCACACATTTGGGGTCAAAATAAATTTTCGACAGTTTATCAAACCGAGAACAATACTTCTTTTTATCACGACACACTTTCAATTTCGCCCCACTATTCAGGATGGAATACAAAACTGGCGTGGATGTGGGAATTCAATCCCTACATCACTTTTGGTGGATGGCTAGAAATGCCATCTGTATTGAACGTCGAAGAACGATATTATTTCAAAAAAGAATCAAATATCAGCAATGAGCAATCGGTTGATAATATTAAATATACGCTTCACGGCCCTTACAATATTGGACACTCTTTGGATTTAAATGGTGACCCAATCAATCTGAGTATTGGATTAATTTATCACGGCTTTAGCAATATGTCTATGGAAAGCAATCTGTTGAATGAATTAAACGGTTCACTCGACAATGATGTCAATAATGAGATTCCTGATAAATTGCTTTCGGTTTACGAATGGCAATTTGGGAGTCGATTGAATCTAAAAGCGTTTTCCGTGTCACTTGGTTTTTCTACAATGAAAAACCCCAAGCAAACTTTAACATCAAAAATTCAAAAATATAATGCGAGTTTGACCTTCCCGATTTCTCAAAAACTTTTGTTTGAAACGTCTGTACAAGCGCAAACACAAGCCGACAAACTTTTGATCATTTCCTCATTGACGAATGATACGTATGCTGAAATTAATTATAATTTCGTAAATATTCTGATGGGATTTAGGTATGATTTGTAAATTGTTTTACATCACAAAGCGTACGAAACAATGTAAAAAGGTACCTCATTGAAAAAGAATATTTTAAGTTTATTAATATTATTATCTACAATTTTCGCTCAAAATGAGATTTGGGATTCAGGCGAACTATCCTTCAATTTTGGGTATCCAACACCGAATGAATTAGCATCGTATTCTGGAAGCTTGATTCCTGATACACTCTCTGGTCAGGGCTGTTTCGCGTTCAAACTTTTTAATAATGATACGGCAACTTTTGTCAATTTAGCCTATGAAACACAACAGTTAAATGACACAGTCGCCGTCATGGACATTTTTATTATTGTTAAACGACAAGCTGGAGACTTTCAAAGTGGTGTCTATCCGATTAACCTTAATCTGCAAGCACCAACACTTTTTCTCTGGATTCAAGATTTAGAAGCAAACAATTTTATTGGCCTACTTGAAACACTTATCAACGGAGGCGATTTATCGCAAATTGATGCTACAATATTTAGTGCTATTTCAGGGGAGATAGCCATCAATGAGCTTTCATCTTCTGTGACATCAGGAACATTTGAAGGGACGATGATCAGTTCTAATTTTTCGTTCTTAGTCATCCAAAATGGTACATTTTATGCCGAACGAAATATCCCATCACCTCAATATACAAACGGCACTCTGTCTTTTACTGGATTTGCTCCCATGGCGATACAGGGGCCTTTTGTCCCAATTATAAATGATGAGGGCGTAGGAGGTCAGTCCCAATTAACCGCAGATACAGCAGGGGTTGGGATCATTGGTTTTAAATCCAGTTCTTTAGATTCCATTGATTTAGTTTTGTCTTCAATCATCACAACTGAAACTGACAACTTCGCAACCGGTGCGACATTCCCTATATCAAATACTTCACCAACAGGAGCTCAATTTGCCTATGTTCGCGGCTTAGATATGAATCAATTTTTATCAAGTTTCTCAAACGGCGCTTCTTTAGACTCCATGGAGTTTGAAAACGCTTATGTGGGCGTTTCAGGATTTTTAACGTTGGATTATATCTCAGATCAGCAAGTTCAGCTGAGCGCTGATTCAATTTTACTGCAAAAGCCGAGTGATGGCTCAATCACAACGATATATAATTATTTTGCCGTTGCTTTAGCGCCTGAGTCCAATGACATCCGCGTTACACCTTATATTCCAGAGACAATAGACCTTGGCGCAGCGTATCCGAACCCATTTAATGGGACGACAATTTTACCCCTAATAACGCAATCAAGTACCACAATTGAGCTAAAAGTTTTTGATGTCTTAGGACGCGAAATTTTTGCTCAATCCCATGCTGTTGCAATTGGAAGAAACGATTTAAAACTCAATTTTACATCTAAAAATTTCCCATCAGGTTGGTATATGATTCAAGCTCATAAATCAGGAAAAGTCGTTGGCACATCCGCTGTGTTATTTGTGAAATAACAATCAGCCACCTGTTTAAATCCATTTCATTACGACGAGTTCAACAAAATCTATACAATTGAAATTTGATTCATTTTCTACCGATAAATTTTACTTGGTATTTCTTAAAGTTTGAATAAATATCGGATGATGTTACACAATAAAACACACTACAATCTAGCGGCTTTTTCAACTTGCAGCTACTGTAATATAATTTTTAGAAAGGATTCGCATGAAGCGTAAAATGGTCACAATTGACGGCAACGAAGCCGCTGCTTATGTTGCCTTTAAGACAAATGAAGTCTGTGCAATTTATCCCATCACACCTTCCTCACCTATGGGCGAGTGGGCAGAACAATGGTCTGTTATGGATCAAAAAAATATTTGGGGAACGTCCCCAACGGTTGAAGAACTTCAAAGTGAAGGTGGAGCCTCAGGAGCTGTTCACGGTGCATTACAAACAGGTGCGTTAACGACTACATTTACAGCCTCACAAGGTTTGTTATTGATGATTCCAAATATGTACAAAATTGCAGGGGAATTAACCTCGACCGTTTTTCATGTATCAGCTCGTTCTTTGGCGGCTCAAGCACTTTCCATTTTTGGAGACCACTCTGACGTCATGGCAGCGCGTTCGACGGGTTTTGCATTTTTGGCATCCAATAGCGTTCAAGAGGTGATGGATTTAGCGTTGATAGCTCAAGCTTCAACCCTTAAATCACGTATCCCCTTTATACATTTTTTTGATGGCTTTAGAACGTCACATGAAGTGATGAAAATTGAACAATTTACGGAAGATGACATTCGCGGCATGATCGACGATGACCTCGTTATAGCTCACCGCAATAGAGGATTAAATCCAAATCATCCCGTTCTTCGTGGAACAGCTCAAAACCCTGATGTTTATTTCCAAGGTCGCGAAACGGTCAATCCATATTACGAAGCGACGCCTGAAATCGTTCAAGAAGCAATGGACAAATTTGCCAGTATCGTCGGTCGTCAGTATCATTTATTTGATTATCATGGTGCTCCAGATGCCACAAAATTGATTATTATTATGGGTTCTGGCGCTGAAGCTGTCCATGAAACAGTGGACTATTTACTTGAAAAAGGTGAAAAAGTCGGTGTCTTGAAAGTGCGTCTCTACAGACCCTTTTCTATAAAAGACTTTATGAAAGCAATCCCAAGTTCGGTTGAATTTATTTCCGTATTAGATAGAACAAAAGAACCTGGTGCAACAGGCGAACCGTTGTATCAAGATGTTGTGACGTCTTTTGCTGAAGTTGTAGGAACAGAAGGTTGCCGATTTGAAAAAATGCCAAAAATCGTCGGTGGTCGTTATGGACTCTCTTCTAAAGAGTTTACACCTGCAATGATTAAAGCTGTTTTTGATAATCTTGAACCAAAAACATTTAAAAACCATTTCACTATTGGCATCCATGATGATGTATCCCATACAAGCCTTGAATGGGACAATAATTTTGCAACAGACGGTAACTCATTTGGTGCAATGTTCTATGGTATGGGTTCTGACGGAACCGTTGGAGCGAACAAAAACTCAATCAAAATTATTGGTACAGAGACGGACAATTTTGCTCAGGGTTATTTTGTATATGACTCGAAAAAAGCAGGTTCCACGACTGTTTCCCATCTACGTTTTGGGAAAGATCAAATTCGCTCTACCTATTTAATTGAAAAAGCAAACTTTGTCGCCTGTCATAATTTTGAACTTTTAAATATGTTTGATATCCTTAAACATGCCAAAGACAATGCTACATTTCTTATCAATTCGCCTTATGGAGCCGATGATTTATGGGACTATCTCCCTCGTCATTACCAAAAATATATTTTAGATAAACACCTCAATGTTTATACGATTGATGCTCTTAAAGTTGCACAAGAAACGGGTATGGGCGTTCGCATTAATACCATTATGCAAACCTGTTTCTTTGCTATTTCAGGTATTCTTCCCCGCGAAGAAGCCATCACGAAAATTAAGGATGCTATTAAAAAAACATATGGCCTAAAAGGCGACGATGTTGTTAAAAAGAACTTTCATGCTGTTGATGAAACGCTTGCGAACTTATTTCAACTTAAGATTCCTGAAGCTGTTACGGCAGCTGTTTCGACTTTTAAAGTTGTTGCAGACTCGGCTCCGGAATTTGTTAGAAATATTACGGCGACAATCATGGAAGGTCGCGGTGACGATTTACCTGTAAGCGCAATGTCTCCTGATGGAACATGGCCTTTAGGCACAACTCAGTATGAAAAACGAAACATCGCGCATGAAATCCCTGTTTGGGAACCAGATCTTTGTATTCAATGCAATAAATGTGTGATTGTATGTCCCCACGCTGCTATTCGTCCAAAAGTTGTTACAGACGCTGATGTTAAAATGGCGCCTCCTACCATGAAATTTACCGGGATAAAAGGTAAAGAATGGGCTGATGACGAGAATTATATTTTACAAGTTGCACCAGAAGATTGTACCGGCTGTAATATTTGTGTTGAGTTCTGTCCTGCTGTTGATAAAGTTGATAAAAATAAAAAAGCTATCAACATGACGCTGCAACGACCTCTTCGTGAAACCGAGAGTCAAAACTGGGAATATTTTGTTGACCTTGTAGATTTAGCACGGGATCGCGTAAGACACGATACTGTCAAAGGTTCCATGTTTTTAGAACCATTATTTGAGTTCTCTGGCGCATGCGTTGGCTGTGGCGAGACTCCTTATATTAAACTCGCTACACAATTATTTGGTGATCGAATGGTCATTGCCAATGCAACGGGCTGTTCATCTATTTATGGCGGAAATTTACCAACAACACCATATAAAAAGAATGTTGATGGTCGCGGTCCAGCTTGGTCAAATTCACTATTCGAAGACAATGCAGAGTTTGGTTTAGGATATCGTTTGACGATAGACAAACAGGCTGAACACGCACGCGAACTCCTTGTTGATATGGGAGATGCAATTGATGCTGAACTTGTGGATGCGATTCTAAATGCCGATCAATCAACGGAGCCTGGCATTTATGAGCAGAGAGAGAGAGTTACAAAACTCACTGAAACGCTTCAAAAAATCGATACCGCTCGTTCCAAAAACTTACGCTCTATTGCTGATAATTTAGTGAAGAAAAGTGTTTGGATTATTGGTGGCGACGGCTGGGCTTATGATATTGGTTACGGTGGTCTTGATCATGTTCTTGCCTCTGGAAAAAATGTGAATGTCTTAGTTCTCGATACTGAAGTTTATTCCAATACAGGTGGTCAAACCTCAAAGGCAACTCCTATGGGTGCTGTAGCCAAATTTTCGGCTGCTGGTAAATCTACGGGCAAAAAAGATATTGGTATGATGGCTATGGCCTATGGCAATGTCTATGTCGCTTCCGTTGCTATGGGAGCAAGTGATGCTCAAACCGTCAAAGCTTTTATTGAAGCTGAAGCGCATCCGGGTCCATCAATTATCGTCGCATATAGTCATTGTGTGGCTCATGGTTACGATATGGGCGATGGCATGAATCAACAGAAAAAAGCCGTTGAATCAGGTTATTGGCTGAATTATAGATATAACCCAGCAAATGAAGATGCTGGTAAAAATCCCCTTACTCTTGATTCAAAAGCGCCTAAAATTCATGTAAAAGAATACACGCAACAAGAGACTCGTTTTAAAATTCTCGGCAAAACGGATCCAGAACGTGCTGAGATGTTATTAGAAGCTCTTGATACACAATCTAAAAAACGCTATAAACATTATAACGATTTAGCGAGCATCTCTTATGTTAAAGAAGAGGTCTAAACCCTCGATTATAATTGTTTAAAGTATAAATATGAAAAAGCCATCTCGTTTGAGGTGGCTTTTTTTTGGTTAACTCTTTTTGGCTCAAGCAAAACATGAAAGAAGGTCTCTGCAGATTGCGCAGATAAACGCAGAAAAAAGCATTGCAAGGTAAGTATCTTGCATGCTGTTTAACAATTCCTCTCAATACTTGTTATTTAATCATTTTGTCACTGCAACCACCCCGCCCCATAGCGTCGTGACACCCCTCCTTAAAAAAGGATGGGAATTTGTCTCGTGGGTTTTCATTATTTTTAATTATGAGACCCACGCTAGCAATTAATTCTCACAGATAAGTATTCATCAAACCCGCTCATCAGCTCCCCTCCTTTGTAAGGAGGGGCAGGGGTGGTAGGGTTGCTAATTAGCAATTACAAATGACTCGGCAACCCTAATGCGGTTATCGTGCCTCGATACATCCCGACGCTCCGCGCTTCCCTACGGCGGGACACTCGGCAACCTTTATGTGGTCATCGAGTATCACGAAGAAAATCAAAAGAAAACGTCGTAGACGTTGTTATCTTTGTAATAATGGCGAACAACGAAACATAACCTCGTAGAGGTTTGATAACTTTTTCTGCTCCCTCTGCGGATAGACTTTTAAAAAACCGCAAGCAAGATGCTTATGTTACTTTGAATCCCCATCAATACTTGTTATTTAATCGTTTTGTCACTGCAACCACCCCGCCCCATAGCGTCGTGACACCCCTCCTTATCAAGGAGGGGAATTTGTCTCGTGGGTTTCTAATTAATAATTAGCAATTACAAATGACTCGGCAACCATCATGCGGTTATCGTGCCTCGATACATCCGCCAACCAGCGGATACTCGGCAACCACATACAGGTCACCAAGTATCACGAAGAAAAACAAAAACAAACGTCGTAGACGTTGATATCTTTGTAATAATGCTCACCAACCTAGACTTAACCTCGTAGAGGTTTGATTGCTCCTCTGCTCTCATGGCAGTAAAAAGAAAAAACCGCAAGCAAGATGCTTATGTTACTTTGAATCCCCTCAATACTTGTTATTTAATCATTTTGTCACTGCAACCACCCCGCCCCTAGCGTCGGGACACCCCTCCTTATCAAGAAGGGGAATTTGTCTCGTGGGTTTTCATTATTTTTAATTATGAGACCCACGCTAGCAATTAATTCTCACAGATAAGTATTCATCAAACCCGCTCATCAGCTCCCCTCCTTGCTAAGGAGGGGCAGGGGTGGTAGGGTTGCTAATTATTAATTAATAATTAGCAATTACAAATGACTCGGCAACCCTAATGCGGTTATCGTGCCTCGATACATCCCGACGCTCCGCGCTTCCCTACGGCGGGACACTCGGCAACCTTTATGCGGTCATCGAGTATTTTCGTGCATACGAAAATGTATCGAGATGAACCTTAACGCTGATATTTTTTTGCACTTGCACTTGCACTTGCACTTGCACTTGCACTTGCTTATACTACCCGCGCAATTGAGTAAAAATTTTTAGAAACGATATGAAAACCACACTCATTAATGTAATGTTAAAAATGTATATAGGTAGTTGCGTTTATAGAGTGGGCAAAGTCTTAATACTACTGCTATTGCTTGTAGATTTTGCCTATTCTGCAAATGTGGATATATCAGGAACTATTTTTGATAATACTGGTGCAGTGCTCCCCAATGTGCATATAGCAAACATTAGTGATGGCGTTTCTACTGTGAGTAATGCTGATGGGGCGTTTCGCATTCCTGCTAATCAGCACGAGGAGAGTTTAATAACCTTCTATCACATTGGGTTCAAAAGGGACACTCTACTTATTCGTGCAAACTCTGTTTCAAAAACCCCTCTTACGATTGTTCTTCACCCAATTAACATCCGCTTTTCACCAGTCACGGTTATCGGAAATCATGTCCTGCAGGCACAGCAACGCTATGAATCATCCATGCACATAATCTCTGGAAAAGAGTTGAAATTAGCAGCTGGTTTTTTAGGATCAGATGTATTTCGAGTTCTTGGTCGAAGTGCCTCATCTTCTTCAACAAGCGAATTTTCGAACCAACTTTATATACGCGGCGGGACACCCGATCAGAACCTCACATTATTAAATGGCATCCCCATATATCAACCCTATCACTTACTTGGCCTTGCGTCTTCTGTAAGCGAAGAGACCGTCGATTACCTAAAGTTTTATACGGGAAATTTTTCAACTGAGTACGGTGAACACATGAGTTCGGTCGTCGATATTGTTACAAAGTCAGGCTCATCAACGTTTGGTGTTGAGACCGATGTTAATCTTCTTTCTGCAACGTTGACAGCAAGCGCTCCAATTACACCAACAATTCGATGGAGAGGGACAGGCAGGCGAAGTTATTATGATATTTTAAGTACCTTTACCAATCAGGATTTTGGATATAATTTTCAAGACTTCGAAGGTAAACTTTCTTACATGCCTACTGAGTCATCATTATTTACCTTGAGCACATTCTTGTCTCAGGATGATTATGTGTCACTTTATTCAGAAAATCTAGTTAATAGCACCTATCGATATGACCCTAACCCAGCTGTGGTATCTGCTGACTCAAACCTTTATCATAAAAAGATAGAAAGTAACGTTAACTGGGGTAATCGGCTAGCAGGCTTAAATTTTCTTCAACGCATTAGCGATGAAATAACCCTTAATGTTGTGGTCTATTATTCTGACCTTGTTCAAGAGTTGTCATATTTAAAGGCATATATCCCTCATGCTCAAGCTTCTGTAAGTACAATTAAGGAAGCACTGGCTGAAAATGAACGCCGACTTTTAGATGATGAGAAAACAAGTGTTTATGGAGATTTGCAGGATACGGGAGTAAAAACGAAAATTAATCTTAAACGAGATACCTATTCTGCTTCTTTTGGAGCAGGAATATCAAGACAGAAGATAAATTTTAATTGGCAATTTCGGAATTTTGATATCATTAGTCCCTATATCAACTTTCTCATGGATTTTCCACCAGACACACTCCAAGAAACGTTTATTGTCGATATAAAATATGGATTCATCGAATTAAACAAACAAGTTGGAGCTCGACTATTGACACGAATGGGTTTTCGCTATTCTTTTAATGGATTTAATGATGCAACAGCACTTGATCCTCGTTTAAACGTCCGATTTATACTCAGTACAAAGCTTAGCATAAAAGGAGCATGGGGTGTCTTTTCTCAACATCTAGGAACCGCCACTGAGTATGGTTTTTATTCGCTTGCCAGCGCTTATTTTCCAATTGAAGATGGCTTTTCAACAGCGACGCACTCATTGTTTGGCCTGACTTATCAGGGCGAAACGATAAGAGCTGAAGTAAATGTTTATGATAAAGTATTTAATAATATTCTTTTCCAAGACCCGACAAGCGTCTTTGTTTACGGCGAAGGTCGTTCTCATGGTGTTGAGTTTTCGGGTGACATACTACTAAATCAACATATAACAACTCAAATGGCATACACGTATTCCGACAATGAAAAAAAACTGACTGGTGAGACCTTTCACCCAAATTACGATATCCGTCATAACTTGAAAATGTCAACATCATATAAAATGAATGATAATTACTTCGGTCTATCATGGACATTCAATACCGGAAGACCTGCAAATTTATACTACACAAAGGCAGAAACAGCCATCCCTAGTACGGTGGACATTAATGATGCATGGGTTTCCACTATGCCGATTATGATGATTACACCTAAAAATTTCTTGAGATATCCCATGTTTCATCGTCTTGATTTTCGTTACGCAAGAGGCATCAATTTTAAATCGATGACGGGTGAGATTTATTTAAATATTATCAATCTTTATGGTCGAAAGAATGTCCTCTATTATGACGAGATAGAATATAAGGATAAGGATGTTACAGTAATAATTGAGGGTAATGAATATGTCCGTACAGAAAGATCCTACTCTGCGAAACCTAAATATGGTTTGCCCCTATTGCCCATTATTGGAGTTAAATTTGCGTTTTAGATTTTTTATAATTACCGTCGCAACTTTATTCATATTTCTTTGCTGTAGTACAGAGCCAGAAATCAATACTGACGTGCTTAGAGATAAAACGATGGTGATGTGTGAGTTAGGGATTGGTAAATCAGTGACAAAACAAATATTGTACATTCAACGTATCAGATACCTAGTTGATGTTGCATTTACGGATGATAGCACTATCCCCTTTGGCGTTGAAGGTGCATCAGTCATTGTCAGAGGTAATGGTCATGAGTATGTTTTTGCAGATAGTGGGAATGGTGTTTATGAATATTTAATGACGGATACAACCGAAGTTATTGAAATGGGTAAGCTTTATGAACTTTCAATTACCCTGCTCAA
The DNA here is from genome assembly GCA_937888365.1 of uncultured Fidelibacterota bacterium. Classification (GTDB taxonomy): domain Bacteria; phylum Fidelibacterota; class UBA8477; order UBA8477; family JABMPR01; genus CALBFA01. The sequence goes on from CALBFA010000103.1 coordinate 35,323, forward strand.
CGGGGAGACCATGTCGTCAACTACCATTACACCTGCAGTTACGTTTCCCGATAATCAAGACACCTTGTTTATTCGTCCAGATAGCGTTCTTAGTTGGTGGTATGATTATGATACGCCATATCCTCTAACGCGTACAGAACCAAGTTTTAAAGATACACTCTTATTTCAACTTGAAGAAAATACGATCCTTAGAAGTCCAACAACTTCGATAAATTCTCTTCGTCCGAATGATTTGTTTTGGATACCTGGGTTAAATCGAGAACTTTATAAATATCCTATTATTTCTGACCATTCCATATTTATTTCAACAGCTGTGGACAGCCCATTTCTCTTTTTAGAATCATTTAGTTCTCAATCAACGCAGATAGAATTTCGATTGGAGCATCCACATAAATTTGATTATGACAGAATTATGTTAGATGACAATTGGCCGCTTGATGAAGCTTTTTTAAAACAAGTTTCAAACATTGATAACGCATATGGTATTTTTACATCTGGAAGCGTCAATGTTTCAAAAGGTATCGTTGTAAGTGTTATTCCATAAAAATAAATCAAACAGAAAGCATTATTACTGAGATAAATACCAGTTTTGGACAAAGTTAAGGAGGACTCATTTGAGTCCTCTTTTGCAACCATCAATTTTATTTTTCAACTTTTGACTAACACCTATATCCGTTTAGATTTACGCCACTCAAAAGGAGAAGAGAGTGACACCCATTTCTATCGGATTTTCAATATATTTATTACTGATTTTGTTCGTCGGCATTTATACCGCAAGACAAATGACCAATATGAAAGATTTTGCCCTTGGCGGAAACAAGCTGGGTCCTGTGGTTATTGCATTTTCAGAACGCGCCTCAGGAGAGTCTGCTTGGCTTATATTGGGGCTCCCTGGCGCTGCGATTCTCGGCGGTTTTCTTGAATCTTGGACCGTTATCGGCTGCGTTTCAGGCATCATATTTTCATGGTTTATGATTGCGACTAAACTTCGCAATGCAACTGGACATTATAATGCCATTACACTCCCTGAATTATTTTCGAAAATATTCGGCAATAGTAAGTCCATCCAGATAATTGCATCCACCATCATTACATTCTTTTTTACATTTTATGTAGCGGCTCAATTTGCAGGCGCAGGGAAAGTACTGAACGTAACATTTGGAATCCCCGAAACACAAGGGATGCTGCTGGGAGCCGTTTTAATTGTTTTTTATACCCTTATGGGTGGTTTCTTAGCTGTCGCTTGGACAGATTTAGTCCAAGGGATTATCATGATTGCAACTCTCGTCATTTTACCATTGGTGGCCTGGATAGAATTGGGTGACTCCCTCGTGTTTGAAAACTTTTTTTCAAGCGCAACTTTTATTGGCGAGACACAAGGATGGGCTGCTATAACACTGGTAATTGGTGGCTTAAGTTGGGGTTTAGGCTATATGGGACAACCTCATTTGGTCTCTCGATATATGGCAATTGATAAAGTCGAAAACATTAAATTGGGCCGACGAATCGCTATATCTTGGGCCGTCCCAGCGTTTATTGGCTCTATGCTTATTGGCGTGTTCGGCAAAGAGCTCATCCTGAGCGGCAAAGTTATGATTGACGGCGTTCTGGTGAATGGAATCAATGACTTGAAGATGCTCATTAGCAATGGCTTCCTCGATCCCGAAAAATTGATGCCTGCAATGGCGACAGCCCTATTAAATCCATGGGTCGCAGGAATTTTAATCTCTGGAGCGATTGCGGCTATGATGTCTACAGCCGACAGTCAACTCTTGGTATCAACAACCGTTTTGACAGAAGATATTGTCGGTCGCTTCTGGAGAAATAGTGTTCAAAATTTCAATCTATTGACAATAGGACGCATGTTAACCGTCATTATTGGTGTTGTTGCATTTTTCTTAGCCTATGAAAGTAAAGAAATGGTTTTTGAAATGGTTTCCTATGCTTGGGGAGGTTTGGGTGCGTCTTTTGGACCTGCATTACTCCTAACGTTATGGTGGAAAAAGACTTCAAAAATCGGCGTCATTTCAGGAATGATTACAGGAACACTTTTTACAGTGATTGACTTATTCGGTGCTTGGGTGACAGTACGATTTTCAGCATTTGTATTAGCGCTGATTGCTGTTATACTTGGCTCGCTAATTGGAGACGAAAACAGAGTTGAAAATTCAGACACAATTAAGAACCAAAATAATGCATAAAATGAATCAAAATATAAAAAAAAATATTAACAATTATAAGGAATTATCATAATGGCGACAGTATTCGATTTAGTGAGTTTAATAGCAATTGGCTGGTTCTTATTCTCGGGAATCAAAAGCGGATTAATTGAAAGTGTTATGAAGTTAATTGGCGCAACTGCAGCCGTTTACCTTACCATGAATTATAGTATGGTTGGCTTACAATATTTAGAAAAAGTTTGGGACGTACCCTCAAAATATGAGTCGATTGCTGGCTTCGTTACTGTCTTTTTGGTCACTATTTATGCCTTTCAAATTGCTGCATCCTTCATGCGAAAAATCGTACATGGATTATTATTAGGTTGGGTTGATAGAACCGGCGGCGCAGTATTTGGTCTTTTAAAAGCAGGTGTTTTATTAAGTAGTATTTTATGGATATTAAATCTACTCCCTGCAGATATTTCTCAAGGCTGGCAGAAAGATGCAAAAATACTCCCGGTTGTTTTAAGTGTTCAAAATGTATTGGTGAGTACATTTAATCTTGAAGATGAATTGGATTTAATTCATGACACGGGGAACAAACTTTTCGAAAGGACAAAAAATTCGGTTATCGAAGATGCAATGAATAAAGTTGAGGAGGAGTTGAAGAAAAAATAAGAATTCCCCCTATTAAATGAGTCTGCCCAATTGATGCGAAATCTTACGATTCCCAACAATTGGGCACCTTTGTTATACCGATGCTTGAGAAAATGAATAAATAATTATTATCACTCTAGAAATGACGAAAGACATGAAAAAACAAACCATCAATCAACTCGAGTTTGACGCCGTTAGAGACAAAATCTCCCAAAAAGCTAGAGGTCAGCTAGTAGCTGAAGAACTTTCTCGACTCGAAATAATTTCAGATGAAAGTCTTTTGCAGTCTCATTTGACAAAAGTTGATTTCCTTATGGGGGCCCTTGAAAAACGAACGCCATTTCCTTTGCGAGAGTATCATCACATCAAGGATAGTCTAACACTTTTAGGTATCGAGGGGACTCAACTTTCACCTCTTCAAGTGTTTAATATTGGAAATATTTTCGAACAAAGTCGCTTGATAAAATTGTTTTTTCAAGCGAATGATGCGGATAAAACATCGCCATGGCTCAATCATTATCAAGCAATAGGTATCAATAAAGAAATCGAGAAACGTATTCTTGAAACCGTTGATGCTGGCGGAAACGTCCTTGACTCTGCATCGTCGCAACTTCGGCGTATTCGACGTCAAATTGCATCCTATGAACAAAAAATACGCAAGCGTATGGACGAATTGACAGCGACGCTTTTCAAAGAAGGTATCCTGCAAGATCCTCAAGCGACTGTGAAGGGTGGACGTTTGGTTCTCCCCGTAAAAACATCGGCAAAGCGCTCTGTTAAAGGGGTTCTTACGGATATTTCGAATACAGGCTCAACGACATTTATTGAACCCTACGAAATTATCGAAATGAGTAACCAGATAAAGGTTTTCCAAAATGAAGAAGTTTTGGAAATAGAACGCATTTTAAAAGAAATAACGGCGCAGTTGTCCCTCGAACAATCAACGATTATTGAAAATTATAAACAACTCGAAACAGTCGATTTTCATGCCGCCATTGCATTGTACGGAATGGACGTAAAATCTATTATTCCCGAATTGAAACGGCGCCATATCAAAATAATTCAAGGTCGGAACCCAATCTTAGAAGCGCAGCGAAAAGTTGTGCCGTTGGATTTAGAGCTTTCGACAGACGAAATGACCCTCGTCATTACGGGACCCAATGCAGGTGGTAAAACCGTCGCGCTTAAAACGGCGGGACTTTTAACGCTAATGGCCAATTCTGGCATTCCCATTCCTGCCGACAATGGCAGTATTCTTCCCCGTGTTGATGCGATTCATACGGACATCGGCGACCAGCAAAGTATTCTCAATGATTTGTCAACATTCTCCGCTCACATGGAATCTATCGTCCGTATTACGGAAAATGCCACGGAGAATTCACTGATCCTTTTAGATGAATTAGGCACAGGAACCGATCCAAATGAAGGTGCCGCTTTGGCAGAAGTTTTATTAAATTTCCTCAATGATGCAGGATGCATGACTATAGCAACGACACACTTGGGCTCCTTAAAAGTCGTCGCGCATGAGCAAAAGGGATTTGCCAATGGTTCAATGGATTTTGATCAAAAAAACTTGAGACCCAGTTATTTATTTCGCAAAGGAATTCCAGGAAGTTCCTATGGTTTAGAAATCGCTCGAAGAATGGGATTAAAACAATCCATCATAGATGAAGCGAAATCAAAAAGTGGTAGTCCGTATCAACGCCTGGAAAATCTTATTGGAAGTCTTGAAAAATCACTTCAAGAAAATGAGCATTACAAAACAGAATTAGAAATGTTGCATCGGAAGGCGAAATCTGTCGAAAACGAGAAAGATGCGCTGCTGAAAGACATCCAAAAAGAGCAGAAAAAAGCCAAGCAAATAGCCCAACGACACGCAGAAGAATTACTCGCAAAAACGCGCAAAAAGTTGGAACAAACCATTCGAGACATCAAAGATGAGCAGGCCAGTGCAGAATCTATAAAATCAGCGAAAGATGAGCTGATTAAAGTGAATGCTCAATGGAAAACAACAATTTACGACCAAGAAAAGTCCAGTAAAGTCATCAAAGAAAATGAATTCTTCGAAGGAATGCGTGTCAAAATTGTGCCTCTTGATATTAACGGAACGATTCTCGATACCACGATAAAAAAGGGAAAAATTAATGTAGATGCCCAAGGAAAACGAATGACGGTTCCCTTAGAATGGTTGGAAAAAGGACAAAATAATGACCAAGAGCATGAGGACTCTGTCGTCCTCGTAAATCGCTCACCTTCAACAGGTATGCGCCTCGATATTCGTGGAAAACGCGCCGATGAAGCCATCGAATTAATTGAACAATTTGTTGATAATGCCACATTGTCAAATCTCGACAAACTCGAAGTGATTCACGGAAAAGGGACCGGCGTTTTACAAAAGATTGTAAGCGAAACATTAAGCGCGCATCGTGGCGTTAAGAAATTTGCATTAGGCGGTTTTGACGAAGGCGGTGCCGGGATAACATATATTGAATTAAGGGTCTAAGATTCAATGAAAATTGTAGTATTCGAATTGCAGAAATTCACAAAAAGTGCTGTACCTAGCAGCGGTATTATTACATTGTAACATGGCGAGAATTCCTGAACATATAATTGAGCAAGTTCGAGAAGCCAATGATGTTTACGATGTTGTCTCTGAATATGTCCAACTCAAACGATCCGGTACAAATTATTTTGGTCGATGTCCTTTTCATGACGAAAAAACAGCCTCGTTTAGTGTCAGTACGCAAAAGCAAATTTATCACTGTTTTGGATGCGGAAAAGGCGGCAGCGTCATCAATTTTATGATGGAAATTGAAAATCTGGATTTCATCTCATCGGTTCGGAATCTTGCAGAGCGGGCCAATATTACTATTGAAGAATCAGCGCCACGTGCTGCAAATGACGACCAAAATGCGCAGCTATATAATCTCCATGAATTGGCGGCTCGCGTTTTTCAACGCATCTTGCTTGATAAAGAGGGCGAGAATGCGCTGGCCTATTTTCGTCAGCGTAAACTCAGCGAAGAGAGCATTAAACAATTTAAATTAGGCTACGCACCGAATCGTTGGGACACCTTTACAACGGAGGCTATGAAACTTGGTTTGCCTCGCAATATTCTGGAAATGAGCGGTCTCATTAGTGTTAATCAGCAAGGCAATTTATATGATCGTTTTCGCAGTCGTCTGATGGTTCCTATTTATAATTTAAATAATAGAGTGACGGCTTTTGGCGGACGGATATTTGAAGAAGAAGATAACGCCAAGTATATGAACTCTCCAGAGACGCCCATCTATCACAAAAGTAATATTTTATACGGACTTCATCTTTCTAAAGAAGCGATGCGGAAAAAGAAAACAGCCATCGTTATGGAAGGCTATTTCGACATGATGCGGGTTTTTCAAGAAGGATTCCATTATGGCGTTGCCGGATCTGGGACAGCGTTTACACTGCAACAAGCCAAACTTTTGAAACGATTCTCAGACAAAGCCATTCTATGCTATGATTCCGATAATGCTGGACGAGTCGCCGCCGAAAAAGCCGGACGCTTATTATTGAATGAAGGTCTGGATGTTAAAATCATGGTTCTCGAAAACGGCGAAGATCCGGACAGTTTTTTTGACCATCATGATGCGGAAGCATTTCAACGCAAAATTGATTCGTCAGTTGATTATATGGATTACGTGCTTTCGTGGCGAGGCGATACGCTCAAAAGTATTAATGGAAAAAATACCTTCATCAATAGCTTTTTAGACGACCTCTCTCAGCTTGATAATTCAATTATAAGAGAACTTTTAGCGCAGCAACTTGCCGAAGGATTGGGGCTTGATGCTAGCAATATTAAAACAGTTTTACAGCAAAAAGTTGCGCCTCAAGAACGACGAGAATTTTTTCGAGATCAGCGCTCCCAGCATCAGGCAGAAGCGCAAATTGAACAGCCCAAAGGCATCCACGAAAAGCAGGAAAAAGCTGAGTTAAGCCTCTTGAGACTACATTTATCAAATGAAAATGATGGAAAAGATGAATCATTTGATGTGAAAGAATATTTGGAATGGTTGCTGGATTCTTTAGATGATGAATTTATTAAGATCCTAAAATATAAAGAATTATTCCAATTTATTCGGGGACGACTCCGTAAAAAAGAATTCCCTATTAATCCACGCAGGCTAATGGATGAACTGCAAAATCAGACCTTCGTTAATATTGTGTCAGGACTTTATGCCAATTCTGGAGCTATTCCTGCAAGCGTTCAAGAAGCGACAGATTGTATTATTGCGATTAAACAAATTAAACAAAAGACACGATTAAATGAATTGCGATCACGTCTTCGCTTGCCTGAAACGGATGAAAAAGTGATGATGTCAATTTTAAACGAAATGAAAGAAATTCAGGATAACCCCATACTGACAATATAATGGTAAAACGAACGTTCCTATATTTACTGGTTTTGGTTGAAGTAGTCATTTTGTTTTCGTGTACAGAAGCAAAAGAAAAAATTGACACCGTTCCGCCGACGATTACGTGGATTAGTCCGAGCGTCATTAATGCAAACGTAAGTGGTATTTACACCCTTGAAGTCAAAGCGTATGACAACAATCTTATGGCGAGTGTCGTTTTCCTTCTTCATAATGATACGCTTGGCGTTGCGCAACGACACGCTGGCGATATTTGGTCATTTAATTGGGATACGCATCAATATAATAATGGTGATTCATTGCCTGATTTAGACGCCGTTGCGATGGATCAGGTGGGTTTGATTAATCATACCGGTTCGCGACAAGTGAAAATAAATAATATAGGTGTTCCGCCGCTGCCATCACAAATAGCATTTATTCGAGCTCCGAATGTGAAACCCTATTTTGATAAATACAGGCTGGAAATTTTCTGGACCAAATCGAAAGATGCCAATTTTGGGCATTATCTACTATTACGAGATAGTTTGGAATTTACAACGCAAGGAGATCGAGTATTTCACCATATTTATGCACGCGATAGCGTCAATTTTATAGACAATTTAAACAATATGGACGTCGGACGATATTACTATGCTGTCATCGTTGTGGATGATTCATTGCCGTCAGCTTTATCGAATGTGGACTATGGTGAAATCGGTGTATTGACGGACACTGTTACGGTGAATATTGATGCTGTCGCAAAACATGCAATTGCTCTGAGATGGGATAAAACCGACGATTTCTATTTTAAAAACTATCTCATTTATCGAAGTGAATCTGACATCATTGATACCTCAATAGCGCCTATAGCCATCATAAATAGTCGCTTTTCGATAAACCATAATGACGCGAACCTTAAGCAGACAACGAATTATACTTATGGTTTGGTGATTGAAGATACACGAGGAGTGAAATACTTGACGAATAGTGTTTCAGGCGAAACGCTTCCCCTTGAAGCCGTTGAACTAAATAATTTGACAAATATTGGGAAATATGAAATTACATTAAATTGGAATCCATCTTCGGACAATGATGTTTTGGGTTATCGCGTTATCCATAGTCATAACGGCAATAGTGAAATTGTGGCAGAACTAGATGGACGTTTGATTTCGTCGTATCATGATGTCAATCTCAATCAGGATACGGATTATACCTATACTCTTATAACGATTGATTCTTTAGAAGAAAAAACGAGTGTTGAAAAAACAGGGCGGACTCAGAAAATTGTTCCCGTAACCTTGCTTTCAGCTCAATCAGGCGACTATAATGTTACGATAAATTGGTCGCAGTATTCTTCACCCGCGAATGATTTTGTTTTTTATGATGTTCAACGACGAATCACAGGATCATGGGAGACACTAACATCAATCGACACAAAAGCGACACTTCAATACAGCGATAACAATGGCGACTATGGAACAATTTACGAATACGCCATCACCGTTCGGGACACAAATGGCGGCGTAGCGCAAAGCAATAGCCAATTTCAACATGTCCGTGAATTGTATCGAGTAAATGTGAATGATGTTACAATCAATGAATCGGGTAATCTCATCGTTAATTGGGCGTGGGCAAATCAATCAGAAGCTTATTTTGACCATTACGAATTAGTGCGATATAGCAATCTCTATGTCCGTGTAAATGGGAATAAGCAATATTTAATTGATAATATTCCTAATCCATTACCTCATGTTCCTTTTGCTGATGACTCTGTCGTCGTACAGGTGATATCAGGCGCTTCAACTCAACAATTTATTGATACGGGTGTAACGCATAACTCAGGACTCTATGGGTATCGTATTTTAGTTGTTGACGGACAGGGGAATTTTGAGCGTGGGAATATGTCAGGGAATTATGAAGGTGAAGGTATTTTACCGGAGCAAGTTCAATTGAATGCAGCAACGAACATTACGTCACATAGCGCATCTTTAAATTGGAATACGACTCAACCAGGCAATACATATCATATTTACAGCGATTTTTATGCAGATAGCTTAAGCCTCGAGGGAAGCAATTTACATATGAGTGTTACAGGCTCAACCAATGCGACCATAGAAAATTTGCAAAGTGGACTTCGATACTATTTTTGTATTTGGACCGAGGATAATTACGGTAATATTTCGGATCAAAGTAATATTATTGAGGTTGAGACATTATTTTGATTTTGAAACAAAGAAAAAATATCGTTAAGAATATTTTTATTCTAACAATCGTTTTTTTAGGAATAGTGGCCTGTGGCAAAGACACATATTGGCCGTCTTTAGAACTTATTTCAGAAACGGACAATGAAGGATATGTGGAAATTAATGGTGTTGATTTAAGCGAATATACCAATGGTTTTACGATTGAAATTTGGTTTCGTATTGACGAGGCTCAAAACGGTGCCCCTTGTATATTCCAATTCCCAGGACAGAATCAATCAAACGCTTTAGCGATATTTGCAGATCCCATTAACACGAGTGAATTAATCGTATTTTGGAAAAATGAACAATCAAGGATTAGTTTTACCGGCGATATTTTAGACGGTGAATTCCATTCGCTTATGTGTAGTTGGGACGGCACCTATATTAATGCCTATGTCGATGGGAGTCGACGACTCCAAAAAGAGCGCAGCTTTTTAACCGAAAATAATTTAACGCGAATGCTACTTGGAGCAGACTTCGATGAGGGCAGTACAAAGGCTGATAACACTTTTACTGGACTCGTCCACGAATTAAGAATTTGGTCAACGGCCTTAACGGATGAATTGATTTCTTTTCATGGATCCCATGCTGATAAACTCCTTGAGATATATAATCCACGTTATATGGAAAATTTAGATCATGTCTGGAGATTCAATAGCTCAAACCAAAATACAAATTTAATCCCAGATGATACACCAAAATCCACAAAAGTTGATGCTCAAGTCATTGGCTCATTCTCTTGGTCAATGGATGGGCCGAATTAACACTGAATAAATGCCAGACAAAGAACGAAACATGTTAAACGTGTCTAAAAAATATTTACTTCTTATTTCAGGAATTCTTTGGAGCGGAGTGGGCCTATTTTTAAATATTCTCGCTTTTAATTGGTTTCTAAAAGTTGATTCACACTATTCATTCATGCTACCAGCAGAAGGGCTTTTTATAGGGTTAATGATTGCTGTTTTTGGGTTAAACCGTGTTATGCAAAAGAATTCGAGTCGTATTATGTCATTACCAGAATCTTCACATATTCTGCATTTTCAAGCAAAAAAAAGTTACCTACTGGTTGCTGTTATGATGACCATGGGAATCGTTATTAGAAACACAAACTTACTACCGCAAATTTTCAAAATTCCGTCCTACATTGCAATGGGAACAGGTCTATTTTTAACGAGTTTTGGATATTTTAAAAAATTCTTTCAATTCAATATAGACTAAACGTTTGCAGGATTTAAAAAGATCATTTTCTCTTAAAGAATAATACTTCTCCGTAGGGATAGCTGCTAAATATTAAGGCAAAGCCAATGCTGAAATCTAGCAATGCAATAGCAATCATTAAATAATATTGTCCTTGTGCAAATCGAGATAAAAGAACCCCAGCAGTTACCATTATAATGAGGGCAATAACAAATTTTCCTGAAAATATATTCCACCATTGAACATTTTTTAACTGTAAAATTCGATTAATATTTTTGTGGGCGCTATTAAAAAAGACGAGTTTAGTTTTTAGTATTGCAATACAAATTCCGATTGTCAAAATTGTCAAATAGTTAAATATATTTGATTCCAATTGTATGGCTGTTTGGGCTAAAGAATGTCCTTTCCAAATAAGAACACTCGCCCCGATATACCAAAATAATAGGGCAAAAGAGAGAGCGAGAGTTGATTTTACTGTTTTAAGCATTGTCCCACAATTAGACTCATCAGTCGAATAATGTCAAGGGAATTCAAATAAGTATCTATAATTAAAATGAGAATTGAGATAAAAATGCTAAAAACAACGCAGATATATTAGAAAATTATTGTATATTAATTTACTATTAGCAATCCCTAAAAACCTATATATATTATTAGTAACTATGACATGAGGCACGCATTGGAACGTAAACACATAATAGCACTCAAAACATTCGGATTCACTGCAAACGAGAGCAAAGCATACCTTACTCTACTTCAGACGAACCCAGCTACTGGTTATGAAATAAGTGGCAAAAGTGGTATCCCCCGCTCAGCAATATACGAAATTTTGAAACGCTTGGAAACAAACGGGCTTGTAAGTGCTATTGATACCAATCCTACACGATATATTCCGCTACCCCCTGATCAATTATTTGAATACCTAGAGTCAAAATTCTCTGGAAACATGCTTGAGTTAAAAGCGAGCTTAAAAAATATTGATACCGAAATGGAAGTGGGCGATTTATGGAATATTCGCGGTTACGATAATATGATTGAAAAATCGCGCGCTCTTATCCAAAATGCTCAACAAAATATTTATATCTCCTGCTGGAACTCAGAATACAATAAATTAATGCCAGACTTGCGCCAAGCAGAAGCGAGAGGGATTAAAATCGTTGTCTTTTCATTTTGTAATATTCAAGATAAAATTGGACAAGTATTTTGCTACAATTTTGATAGTTCGGAACTGGAAAAAATGTGGAATAAAAAGATACTCATTGTTGTCGATCGAACATCTGCATTGCTTGGCGGAGTCGAAAATTTACCTACAAACAAAGTAGCATGGACAAAGAATAGCGCCATTGTATCCATTGCATTAAACTATATTATTTTGGATTTAACGCTGTTAGGTCAGCGGTTTAAACTTAACGTTAGTAGTGTTTTAGCCGAAATGCTAGAGGGTGATATTAGAGTTTTGGACGATTTATTAATAGGGCAACAAATAACGTCCAACAAAAGCTGAATTCTACATTTTTAAAATTATGTTGCGATTCGCACTACACAAAAAAACAAAAACAATAATTATTTACATAGGAGGTTAAAAATGGGCAAAATTAAAATAGGGCTCATGGGTTTTGGGGAAATCGGGAGAGACATCTACCGTCTTTCAACTCAACTTGATGATGTCGATGTTACCGCCATTAGCGATATTGGGAAACCAGAAATTCTTCATTACTTACTCAATGCAGAAGGTTTACCTGATCAAAAAGAAGTGTCGATTGATGGCAACTATCTTGTTTGTGGTAAGCAAAAAACAAGAATGGTTAAAGGCATTGCTCCATCAGATGTCCCCTGGGATGTGTTAGATGTTGATTATGTCATTGACACGACTCAAAAATACTCAACAAAAGAAGACATGGCTGACCATATCAAAGCAGGCGCTAAACGTGTAATTCTTGCAAGTTTACCCACGAATGATATTGATGCAATCATCATTCCTGGCATTAATGACGATTCAGCAAAAGCGAGCGATGTGTTTATTTCAGCCGGTTCCGCTACAACAAACGCTTTAGCTATCATGCTAAAAGTTATTGATGATGCCTTTGGCATTGAGTATGCCATGATGACATCGATTCATGCTTATACAAGCGATCAGCCTATCCGTGATCGTGTCGCTAAAGACTTTCGTCGCAGTCGTTCCGCCGCCGAAAATATTATTCCTAATATCTCGCGTGCGACTTCTTTCGTTGAGAAAATCTTGCCTAAATTCGCTGGAAAAATTGACGGCTCAGCTTTGAACGTACCCGTTGGAATGGGCTCACTTTTGGATTTATCGTCCGTACTGACAAGAATACCCGATACCGTTGAAGAATTTAATGCTGCCATTGAAGCGGGTTTAAATAAAATTCCTGATGTTGCAGAAGTTGTCCATGACCCAATTGTTTCCAGCGATGTCATCGGAAATAGAAAATCGGTTGTATTTGATGAGCTCGCAACGCTTAAAACAAAAGGTAGAATGGTGAAAACACTTTCTTGGTATGACAATAGTTTAGCTCAAGCAGCTCGCATTCTAGATGTCGTAAAAATATATGGAAAATTGGATGGTAAAGGAGGCAACGCATGAAAATTGCAATAAATGGCTTTGGCCGAATCGGACGTTCTGTTTTCAGAATTCTTGAAAAAAGAGATGATATAGATGTAGTTGCCATCAATGACCTATTTGATCATAATGCCTTGGCATATTTACTACGCTATGATACCGTAATGGGACGACTTCCTGGTGGAGCAAAAATCGAAGATGACATGATGATTACAAAGAATTCGAAAGTTAAAATGTTTAGCGAGAGAGATCCTAAACAATTGCCTTGGGGTGATTTGGGCATCGATGTGGTCGTGGAAGCAACGGGTGTTTTTAGAAAACGTGAGCAGATTCAAATGCACTTAACAGCGGGTGCTAAGCGCGTTATTCTAACGGTCCCTTCAAAAGATGAGATTGATAATACTATTGTTATTGGCGTGAACGAAAATGAGTTAAAAGCATCTGACCTGATTGTCTCAAATGCTTCTTGCACAACAAACTGCCTTGCACCAATGGCTAAAATATTAAATGATAATTTTGGCATCAAAGAAGGTGTGATGACTACGACGCATGCCTATACAAATGACCAACGTCTTGCTGATGTACCGCATTCAGATTGGCGCCGCTCCCGAGCAGCAGCCGAAAATATCATCCCAACCACAACGGGTGCAGCCCGCGCTGTTGGAAAAGTTTTACCTGTTTTAAATGGTAAACTAGACGGTCTTGCAGCACGCGTTCCTGTTCCTGATGGCTCCGTCGTTGACCTTGTTTGCGAACTCGAAAAAGATGTGACCATTGAAGACATTAACGCAGCCGTAAAAGCCGCCTGTCAAACAGATCGCATGAAGAATATTGTCCAATATTCAGAAAATCATCTGGTTTCTTCTGACATTATTGGTAATCCATTTTCATCTATTTATGATGCCTCATTTACGCGTGTTGTGGGTAAACGCATTGTTCGTACATTAAATTGGTATGATAATGAGTGGGGATATTCAAATAGAGTCGTTGACTTGATGGGACTTATTCGAGACCTGGATTAAGTTGACAAATTATAGACGAACACAGGTAATAGCAACACTAGGACCCGCTTCTGACAAGGGAGCGGGTCTTTCTGATTTACTCGACACACAAGCTGATTTTATTCGACTGAACATGGCACACCATTCTCAAACGTATTATACTGATATCATCGCAAAAATTCGTCAATGGAAAGAATTGAAAAATACAGATCACCCTAAAATATTAATCGATTTAGCAGGTAGTAAAATCCGAGTACAACAACTCACATCGCCTTTAATCTTAGAAGTTGATGACGACATAATAATTTCGAAAAAAGAAATCGATTCACCTCATAAAGCCATAATAGTGACAGGGGATTTCGAATTTATTCGAAAAATTGGTGAGGGAAGAATATTTATTCATGATGGCAAAATCGAACTCGAAACAATTGAAATATTAACGTCATTCTCCCTAAAAGCAAAAGTTGTTAGGGGAGGCATCATTGAGTCTCGAAAAGGTGTTAATTTCCCTGGTGTCGAATTGAAATTAATTCCTTTTTCTGAAAAAGATAAATCGGATCTTGTTTTTGCGTTGCATCAAGGTGCTGATTGTATAGCACATTCTTTTGTCCAAACAGAAAAAGATTATACGATTTTTGAAAATATTATGCAAAACGAAAACATTCGTGTACCAATCTTGGCAAAAATTGAAACCGTTTCTTCTGTTGATAATCTAGAAGAAATTATAAAAACTTACGACGGTATTTTGATTGCTCGAGGAGATTTAGGCGTTGAAACAACAATGGAAAAAGTACCACTCGTTCAGAAAAAAGCGACACGTCTAGCAACAAAATACGCAAAGCCAATTTTTATTGCGACGCAACTACTCGACTCAATGCGAGAATCTGAGACCCCAACTCGAGGCGAAATTAATGATGTTGCTTCCGCAATATTTAGTGGTGTTTCAGGTCTAGTATTGACTGATGAAACCGCCGTTGGGAGACATCCCGCTAAAGTAGTAAAACAATTACAACGTATAATTGATACCATTGAAAATGATATCGAGTGTAAAAATATTTAAAGACAAATTCAAAGGCGCCTGTCCAAAATGAAAAAAATTCAATTTATTTTCGGAATCCATAATCACCAACCTGTCGGTAATTTTGACGATGTATTCCATTTCGCTTGCGACAAAAGTTATATCCCATTTATGGATGTCCTTGAAAAGCATCCAAGTATTTCTATGGCAATCCATTTTACAGGCTCGCTCATTGAATGGCTCGATATTCATCGGCCTGAGGTCATGGCGCAATTGAAAAGATTAGTGCAGCGCGGTAATATTGAACTTCTCGGTGCCGGATTCTATGAGCCCATTTTATCGATGATTCCTAATGAAGACAAAGTCGGCCAAATCAAAATGATGCGGCAATATTTTCAGGATAAATTTCACTATGATATCCATGGTTCATGGCTGACTGAGCGTGTTTGGGAACCGCATCTAGTCCAACCAATTGCCGATAGTGGCATTCAATATGTTGTCGTTGATGACTATCATTTCAGCACAGCAGGCATCCCAAAAGAAGATTTGACAGGCTATTATTTAACCGAAGAAAATGGTCAACGACTGGGTGTTTTTCCTATTAGTCAAGAATTGCGCTATAAAATGCCGTTTGAAGATCCGCAAGCGACGATTGATGAATTACGAAAGCATGCAACAGAAGAGGGCAATAATGTCTTGGTAATGGCAGATGATGGTGAAAAATTCGGACTTTGGCCCCAAACATACGAAACCGTTTATGAACAAAAATGGCTCGATAGATTCTTTACAGCTCTAGAAGATAACAGCGACTGGATTAAGACCACTACCTTTAAAAATTACTATACCACACAACATTCTCGCGGACTTGTCTATTTACCAACGGCAAGCTATTTTGAGATGTCACAATGGACATTACCTGCCAAATTAGGTATCGAACTAGAATCGTTTGTACACGAATTAGAGGATGAAAACAAAATGGAAAAACTTCGTCCTTTTGTTAGAGGTGGCATGTGGCGTAACTTTTTTACAAAATATGAAGAAGCGAATTGGATGCAAAAACGGATGCAAAGCGTGTCGAATCGTGTCCGAGATGCAAAACCACTTTTAACGGAAGAACAATTTAATAGTGCGACGGATGCTATATACCATGCGCAATGTAATTGTGGATATTGGCATGGCGTTTTCGGCGGTCTTTATTTGCCTCATTTGCGACATGGACTCTATGAAAATATTCTCAAAGCCGAAAAAATCTTAAATAGTCTTGATGCAGAACATAAAATTCAGACAAAAGATATCGACTTTGATGGTGCGAACGAAATTCAAATGACAAGCGAGACACTTCAACTCTTTTTGCAGGAAAAGGGAGGCATTATTCGGGAGATAGATTATTTGCCCGCCCATTTCAATGTGTCGAACACATTGCGTCGATACGGTGAATCCTATCATCATAAGCTTGCATTGGCGAATAATGACGACACATCAGGGAAATCGATTCATGACATTATATTGACGAAGGAAAAGGGTCTCCAAGACAAGCTTTTCGTTGATGCCTTGCCACGATTCTCGTTTCAGGACCATTTTTTAGCTCTAGGCGAGTTGGAGTCAGATTTTTATAGGGGATGTCTTGCGGAACAAAGTGATTTCTATAAACAACGCTTTGAGAGTGACATCATGGGTTCTAGTGTGCAATTTTCGGCTGCTGGACGAGTACATAATTTGCCATTTCAATTAAAAAAATCTGTTTCTCTGAAAGACGACGAAATAGCGTTATCCGTTACGATATTAAATCAAAGTACGGAAACTTATTCGGGTGTATATGGGATGGAATTTAATTTCGGATTATTGGGTGGAAATAGTCCTGATCGATATTACGATCTGCCTGAAGTGAATAAAACAGGTGAAACGCTCAACACACAATCGACGGATAAAGGCATCACGAAAATTGCTTTAATAGACGAATGGGACAATCTCAAAATTAATCTTTCTTGGGACAAACCCGCAGAAATGATTCGCGCTCCCATTGAGACAATTTCTATGTCAGAAGCGGGTTTTGAGCGCATTTATCAAGCATCAAGTTTACTTTGGAATACTACGGTTCAAATCAATCCAAATGAAGAGTTATCATTTAATTTCAAAATAAAAATTACATCATTTAAATAAAAATAACATGAATTCACTAGATGGAGCTTTAATCCTATGACAAAAATAAACCCCAAAGTTGCATATTTTTCCGCGGAAATCGGTATTTCACCGAGCTTGCATACCTATAGTGGGGGGCTCGGTGTTTTAGCAGGTGACCATATTAAAGCCGCTACTGACCAAGAAATTCCCCTCGTTGCTATTACTCTAATGTATAAGCAAGGTTATTTTACACAGCGTATGGATGATGTAGGCATGCAAAAAGAATATTATTCTGACTTTGATCCCGATCCACTACTTACGAGACATCCTGAAAAAGTAAAGTTAACATTGCGTAAACGCCCTGTTTACATTCAAGCTTGGGAGCATAGTGTAAAGGGACTCAATGGGAATAAAAATTCAGTATTCTTCTTAGATACTGACTTACCTGAAAATCATCCTGAGGATCGGAAAATAACACTTCGTCTTTATTCCGGCGATAAAGATCATCGGATTTTACAAGAGGCGATTCTTGGTTTTGGTGGTATTCGGATGCTTGAGAAGCTTGGATTTTCAGATATTGAAACGTATCACATGAACGAAGGTCATTGTTCATTTTTAACATTGGAATTATTAAAAAAATTCAAGTATGATGAAGATGAAGTTCGCAAGCATTGCGTTTTCACAACACATACTCCAGTTCCTGCTGGCCATGATCATTTTGGATTGGAACGCGTTGAAAAACTTCTTGGGCACCTCACGCCAAAAGACATTAAGCTTCCTTCCCTTGTATTGAGCTCGCGTGTTCATATGACTGAACTTGGACTGCATTTTAGCCGTGAAGCGAATGGTGTTTCAAAATTACACGGTGTCGTTGCTAGGGAACAATTCCCTCTATCCAAAATCGGCCATATTACGAACGGTGTCTATCACAAGTATTGGATGGGCAAAATGTTTAAGGAATTGTATGATCGTCATTTCCCTGATTGGCGTCAAAATCCGTATCGCTTGATGGACATCGACAAAATTTCCGATGAAGAATTAATGCATGCTCATCAAGGACAAAAATCATTTTTATTGGATTATGCCAATTCTCAAACCCAACGAGCATTGTCAAATGATGTTTTGACAATAGGATTTGCACGTCGAGCCGCATCCTATAAACGCGCATGGTTAATTTTTAAAGATATGGAGCGTTTGCAGTCCATTGCACATAAGAAAATCCAATTTATTTTCGCTGGCAAAGCCCATCCAATGGATGATCATGGGAAGGCGATACTTCAAGAAATCATTCAAAATTCTGAAAAACTTCGGGGATTCGTAAAAGTTGTTTTTTTGGAAAATTACAATATGTGGCTTGGCAAACTCATTACATCCGGTGTTGATGTTTGGTTAAACACACCGCTACGTCCAAACGAAGCTTCAGGGACATCTGGCATGAAAGCCGCTATTAATGGTATCCCAAATTTATCAGTTGTGGATGGTTGGTGGGCTGAAGGTGTTGATGAAGGGAAAAATGGTTGGGCTGTCGGGAATCCTGATTTCCCTGATGATGACTCGGATGCGGAACATTTATATCAACTTCTAGAAGAAAAAGTCATTCCTGCCTATTATGGAAAAAATGGTGAATGGATGCAAATGATGCGCGCTTCTATAAAAGCAGGTATCCATTTTACAGCCTATCGTATGGTAAAAGAATACAACGAACGGTATTATAAAGCTTAAAATAAACAAATAATAATATTAAAAAGGGCTCAATTTGATCCCTTTTTAATAATAAATATTATTACACTTCATCGTTTTCCAAACTATCTTTGCGGGAAAATGAAACGTTATATCTATAATGAGAAATAGGAGAGACTATGATGTTTAGGTACAGTTTAAAAATTGCAGTTATTTTGGTAGTACTAGTAAGTCAAACATTTGCTGACAAGCTAGCCGTAATATCGAAAGTGCAAGGCGATGTTATGTTGAAAAAATCAGGTACATTTGAATATGATGTTCAAGCCAGCCTCGGTACAATTATCGAAGATGGTGATCGTGTTAAAGTTGGCGAAGGCTTTGCCGTATTATTTTTAGTTGATGACAAAAGTCAATTAAAACTGCGCCCTAATACGGACATGGGTTTACGTTTGACACCAAACGATAATGGTGAATCTTTTCACGTCAGCTTGGATTATGGCCAATTATTGACGGAATATAATAAAACTTCCGATTATGGTTTTACGCTCCAGACACCTACGTCAGTTGCTTCTATTAAAGGAACCAAGTTTTGGACAAATTCTGGGGAAGATGGTGACCAAGTTGTTGTTGTCGAGGGTCTCGTTGAAGTCGCCAACAGCATTACGGGAATGACCGTAGATGTACCGGCTGGCGAAACAGCAAATTCGACAAATTCTGGTGGTCTGGATTCAGGACCAAGTGAAGATGGAGACATTCCACTCGATCCTGAAGAAGAATTTGGCGATGCAGGTGACGAAGAAACAAGTGATGAAGTCGCAACGGACAGTACCGCTACAGATAGTACTATTACAGGTGATGAAGATATCGTAATTGAAGAAACATTAGTGGAAGAAGATGCTGAAGATTATGGCGTTACACCTCCAAATGTTACTGCCCCTACTGACATGCCTCCAAGTTCTGAAACTGAAACTGAAACTGAAACTGAAGAAGAAGGTGGAGGTGGATTACTCGGCAAGTTGGGTGAAAATGTTGGTATGAATGCTGGCTTTGGAGCTGTCACGATTGACGGTAAACTTTATAATCAAATCGCATTACGCCCCGATATTAATATCGGGAAATTAGGTGTCGGTTTAGACGTAATTTTATATATGGATGAAGATGGAAATATCCGTAAAGACGATTGGAATGATGCGGGTGATATTCTCGATAAAATAATGTACGTTCGATGGGGAGCTCCTGGTGATCCTCTTTTCGCTAGAGTTGGAACCTTAACAAATTCCACCTTAGGCTATGGTCTATTTATGACAGGATATAACAACGCTATGGAATATCCATCCATTAAAAAAATAGGGACGCATTTTGGTGGAAAAGTTGGTCCTGTAGGTATTGAAGCACTTATAGCTGACTTCAAAGAATTCACAACGGATCCCGAATTGGCATTTGGATTAGGAGGAATTCGGGCTACTTATTCTTTAGGCAAATTAGCGATTGGTGCGACGTTAGTTTCGGATCAAAACCAATATCTTGGACTAAAAGATGCAGACGGCGATGGTTTCCCTGATTTAGTTGATGATTTTGCAGATGATGCATCCTACTCTAAAGATACGGATGGCGACGGACTTCCTGATGAATCTGATGGTGATTTAGATGGTGATAACGTAACCGATGTTGTATGGGTATTTAATGATGGCAATACAATAGATATTTCTGAGACAGAAATCTCAGGATATACCGAATATCCTCTGGATACATCTATTGATGCTAAAAACGACCCATTTAATATACATGATAATCCTCGTGGCATTTATGGACTCAGTTTTGACGTTGGTTATCCTGTTTTAAATAAGGATTGGCTGAACTTATTTATTTTTAGTGAATTCGGTACCTATATGGGCGGACAAGACAGTTCCTACGTAAAAAATGATAGTGATATTTTTGAATTAATACCAAATGAATACGGATGGGGACTTGCCGCACCAGGCATCAGAGCGAATCTATTTAAAATTGTTGATATGAGTCTCGAATATAGAATGACAGGCGGTAACTTTGTTTATGGTCTTTTTGATCAAAACTATGATATCGAGCGCGTTTCATTTGTAAATGTTGATGGCGTTGGTTTATCACCTCAAACACGTTATGAAAAATTACATCATACACCTTCTCTTGGGGGTGTTTTTGGATCTCTCAATGTTAATCTTTTTAATGTTGTGACAATCATGGGTGGTTATCAAGATATGCGTTCTGGCGACGGTACAGAAGTGAAGGGTATTATGGCCGAAGCCGGTATAAAACCTGATCTTATTCCAAAAGTTAAAGGTGCAAAAGCATTCTTAAACAGAATGAACGTGGGCGATCCATGGGATTTAAAATCGGAAGGAACATTGATGGGATACCAATTGTCCATTGATATGGGCGGAGCTCTTTTGACTTGGAATTACCGTCAATCATTCCGCGATTTAGATGGTAGTGGCATTATCGATCAAGATAATGAAACGATTACGACAGTATCTATTGAAACTGGAATTTCGTTTTAATTTTTAAAGTTTAATGTATAAAAAGCCACTCAATACAAAAGGGTGGCTTTTTAATTTAATATGCTGTACTAAATTATCTAATCTTATGCAGTTTCAAAAAGCATAAACATGAAAGATAAATTTCACATTTTTAAACGATACTTAATTGTTCACTTAATTCTTTTATGGTTTGGAAATTCTTTTTCCCAAGAATTACCGATTCGTGTGTTTTCTCCCGAAAATGATTTAGTTCAATCCCAAGTTGAAGTATTATTTCAAGACTCAAAAAATCAAATGTGGGTGGGGACTTTAGGTGGATTGACATTATTAGTGGGAAATAGTAATTACGCATTCACGACAGCGAATGGATTATCGGATGGTGCGGTTAGAACGATTTATGAAGATTCAAATAATCGAATGTGGTTCGGTTTGGATGGTGGATTATCATATCTAGAAAAAGATAATTGGGGCACTTTTAAGCAGATATCGAATGCACATCAATTTAAAATTAAATCAATTATCGAGTACAAGAAGAGACTCCTTATTACTACAGCATATAATGGTATGTTTCAAATCATCGCTGATACCTTACAACGATTACCCAGATTTGAGGATTTGAAAAAAGAGACGCTTCATGCTTTTGAGGTTTATAAAGACACACTTTGGATTGCTTCAAGTCATCACTTGTATTCGTTTAGTGTAACATTAGAAAATAGAAGAGACGGAAATTTTCTCGCCCTTGCTTCGAAGGACTCAACTTTATGGATAAGTACAATCAATGGAATACTATCTTATTCCCAGAGTGGATTTAAAAGTATTTCATCAGGAAATATATCTCTCCAATTATCAGCTAGAGACAATCAGTTATTAGCAGCGGATTATAATGGCCTGCCGTTTATATTGAAGAACAATGATTTATTCGTTTTTGACAGATCATCAGGGTTGCCAAAATATAGTTATAAAGCTGCTATTATTGACAACGAGGGAAGCTATTGGTTAGGTTCTGACGGGCATGGTTTATTTCAAATATTACCACATTCTTTTCGAAACTATACAACCATATCGGGACTTGAATCACCTATTATCAATCATATTTCTTCATTGCCCAATGGGACAATTCTTGTGAGTACAGATTCAGGTCTTTTTATGTCAAAAGATTCGAAGTATTTTTCAAAGGTTCCGCTTCCCAAAAATATCCTCATATGGAGTTCGCATTATTGGAGTGAAAATCATCTCATTGTTGGATCTGATGAGGAGACTTGGATTATTGAATACTCAAACAATTGGACTATGAATCATTGGGAAAAAGTATTTGATTTTCCTGTTTTTGACTTGGCACGTGTACAAGATACGATTTGGGTCGCAACAGAAAATTATCCTCGTTATTTTGCCGATGGTTATTGGCACCTGCCTAAGGGAACGGAAAAAATAAGATCTCAAGTATGTAAATGTATCGCAACAAAAGATAGTCACGTATGGATTGGTACTTCGAATGGCTTAATAAGTGGAGATTATGGTCAACTAACACCCTATTATTTTGGGAACCAAACACAAAATAATATTTGGGATCTTTTGATTGACGGATCATACAATGTACATTTGGCGACGAATGGTGGATATATTGTAAAAGATGCGTCCTCAGGTGGCCTATTAAAAAAAACAGATATTAGTGATGGCTTGCCGTCTAATATTATATTTTCAATTGGACAAACATCCAAAAAGAACATCATCCTAGGAACTGCAAACGGATTGGTCATTCAAGATATCAATGGCGTAATGTTGAATTATACGACTAAAGACGGCCTCCCGAGCAATGAGTTTAACGGTGGAGCATTACAGAATCTAGGAAACAACATTTGGATTGGATCTATGGGTGGTCTTACCCATTTCAAAATAGATGCAATTACAAAAACGAAATTTGAAACAAGTTTAATATTTTATTATTTTGAAAATAACGAATCTGTAGCTTCATTTAAAAATAACTATCGAACCAATCATCCAAATCTTCGAATACAAGTGGAATCGACCAGCCTAATTAATCACAATAATCAAATACAATACAGATTATTAAGTGAAACAAAAACAAAATGGAAAGCAATAAATAAAGATAATTCGGTGGAACTTAGCGCGCTTGCTCCCGGTGATTACACACTCAATTTTAGATTAAAAAATAATGCAGGTTTTGAGGAATCGATTGAGACTCTATCCTTTACTATTCTAGTGCCCTTGTGGCAGCGTTCTTGGTTTTATGCGCTCTTAGCGATCATCTCATTTGTTATCGCAGCCAAAGTGTCTTCTGTTTTAGTTATAATCAAAACAGAACGAGCATTAGCTGCTCGACATGCCGAGGAAATTGAGATGACGCGTATTTTTTCCGCATCACTTGATCAGAATGTAGATATTAAGATTCCAGGATTGGATGTTGAAATAAAATCAATAGGCCAGCATGAATATTCAGGCGATTTCAGTGGCATATTAAAGCGCAATGACCATCTATTTGTTTTTGTAGTTGGTGATGTCTCTGGTCATGGCTTAGAAACGAGTTACCTCAATACATTTCTAAAATTTGATATTCAAATGTTAGAAAATGAGAGTTATCCACCGGAAACTTGGTTGAAAGATTTGAATGCGAAGCTGTATAGACAAAAAAATACTGGTTTAAATGTTGCCTTATCGTTGATGCGACTGGATATTGATACGTTCACGTACAAAATCATGAGTGCGGGCATGCCAGCCCCCGTCATTATTAATCAAGATCTATTGCATTCTATTGCATTAGAACCGCAACCGCCCATTGGCGTTTTTAATGAAATGCAATTTGAATGGGAAAGTGGAATACTTGATGAAAAATCCATAATTTGTATGTATTCTGATGGTTTGACGATTCAGAGCGAACCCCGTGGCATGGTAAGTGCAAAACCAATAATGCTACTTGAAAAATTACAAGGACTCGGATATTTTCTTCCAGGTGAAGATGATTGGACGTTTATGACCATTGCCCGAGAAAAAGAATTGCATTAAACAGCATGATTAACCGAAAATATAAATAAGGAAAATAAGATGAAAATCGTAGTATGCATAAAACATGTTCCCGATACAGAAACAAAAATTGTAATTGTAGATGACGGAAAATCCATTAATTCCAATGGCGTTAAATACATACTTAATCC
Organism: uncultured Fidelibacterota bacterium; assembly: GCA_937888365.1. Classification (GTDB taxonomy): domain Bacteria; phylum Fidelibacterota; class UBA8477; order UBA8477; family JABMPR01; genus CALBFA01. Next base: position 60,054 of record CALBFA010000103.1, read on the forward strand.
CTATGATGAGTATGCAGTAGAAGAAGCCTTACAAATTAAAGAAGCAAATGAAGAATCTGAGGTTGTAGCAATTTCAGTTGGCGACGATAGCACTCAATCCTCCATACGTTCTGCGTTGGCAATGGGCGTTGATAGAGGTACGCTTTTAAAAACTGGTAATTTTGCTTTAGTTGATCCATTTTCTGTTGCAAAAATTTTAGCTGAAGAAATTAAACTTGAATCTCCAGATATTATTTTAACAGGCAAAATGTCCATTGATGCCTATGGCTCACAGGTTCCAGGACTTATTGCAGAATTATTGGAATTACCGGTTGTTAATTTGGCGAGAGATATTGTTTTAAGTGAAGGGAAAGCAACGGTTAAGAGAGATATTGAGGGTGGTTCAGAGACACTAATCACAACTTTACCCGCCGTTATTTCTGCTGAAAAAGGCTTGAATAATCCACGTTATCCAGCGCTTAAAGGCATCATGCAAGCCAAAAAGAAACCTTTAGAGATTAAAGAAATTAATCTGGATGAAACGGATGTAGAAATAATTGAATTGACATATCCAAAACAAAAACCTGCGGGGCGAATCGTTGGAAATAGCGCAGACGCCGCAGTAGAACTCGTAAAATTACTTCGTCAAGAAGCAAAAGTTATTTAGTGAGGTGATGATGTCCAAATTTTTAGTTTTTATTGAACAACGAGACGGTGTAGTGAAATCGTCTTCATTAGAGGCAATTTCCACAGCTCGAAAAATTGCAGACATTTCAGCTGGAAGCGTTTCTACAATTATAATTACGAATAACCCTGAAAATATCGCTGAAACAGCAGGTAATTTTGGAGCAGATGAGGTATTGGTTGTTAAGAGCACAAATGAATATTCTCCATCAGTTTTCGCTCAGACAATTTCAAATGTAATTGGCAAAATTAACGCGAATGTTGTACTATTTTCTGCTACTTCAATGGGAAAAGAGTTGGCAGCGATTTTAGCTGCTAAATTAAAATCGAGTCTGATTAGCGATATTATTTCAATGGATTGGAATAATCGTATTGAAGTCGTGAGACCTGTTTATGCCGGGAAAGCTATGTTGAAATTGGCTTCCAAAGGTGAAAAAGTTGTTATCACATTGAGACCAAATGTGTTTCCAGTCATCGAAAATAAAAAAAGTTGCACGAGTATTGATTTTGAAGTGGCAACACTTTCTGACACAAAATATTCGATTGTTACGCATACCGAACTAAAGTCATCGGGTCGCCCAGAGCTAACAGAAGCATCGATTATTGTTTCAGGTGGGCGAGGAATGGGTGGTCCAGAGAGATATCCCGTAATTGAATCCTTGGCAGATTCTTTGGGGGCCGCCGTTGGAGCCTCAAGAGCCGCAGTTGACGCGGGCTGGCGTCCACATTCCGACCAAGTTGGGCAGACAGGAAAGACTGTTTCTCCAAATCTCTATGTCGCCTGTGGCATTTCAGGAGCAATTCAACATTTAGCGGGGATGAGTTCTTCAAAATACATTGTTGCGATAAACACAGATGCAGACGCACCTATTTTCAAAGTCGCTGATTATGGGATTGTCGCTGATTTATTTGAAGTAGTTCCGGCTATGGAAAAAGCAGTAAAAGCATTATAAGTTGATTTAAAGAGAATACTTTAAACGGGGCTTTGGACAGCCCTGTTTTTATATAGGAGCGCCTATGAATAAACCCAAAGCCATATTTTTTGATTTAGACGGAACCCTCGTTGACACATCGGAAGGTATTGTGAATCATCTAAATCGTGCATTTGAGATGATGAATTTGAAAGTCTTACCTAAGTCGATAATAATGAAAAATGTTGGCTATGGAGCTGATTATTTAGCGACAAATTGTATCGCAACGTATGATGTGGAAAAGAGCAAGGATGCAAAACTAATTGAAGAAGTTTTAAGCCATTTCACATATTTATATCACAAGTATCCAATAGAAAATACGCGTCTTTATCAAGGTGTGTTGGAGTTTTTAAAAAATAGTGATGTCTTAATGGGCGTCATTAGTAATAAACCAGAAGCTCTCGTTAAAGTCGTGTTAAACGAATTAGAGATTATTGATTATTTCCGTTTCGAATGGGGAATTGATACGTTTGATTATCACAAACCTAATCCAAAAATCATCGAAACGGCTCTACATATGTTCAACATTGATAAGAATGACGTCTGGTTTATTGGCGATAGTTTTGTTGATATTCAAACAGCAAAAGGGGCAGATGTTACGTCGATAGCTTTGGAAGATGGCTTTACGCCTAAATCAATATTAACGAAAGAATGTCCTGATTTTCAGTTTAAATCATTTAATGAATTTAGCGCATGGGCTCGAAAATATTTTCAAACTTGAATGGATTAATCTTGTGATTTGAAACTCAAAAAATATGTTACGCCACCATGACGTTTTTCGATAAAGAATTTAAATCATCAACACTCGGTGTATTTGCAATTGCATCTGCTGCCATGCTATGGAGTATCGATGCCTTATTAAGACGTAATTTGTATGCTCTTCCCGCATTGGAAATCGTATTCTTAGAACACTTCATTGGCTTTGTTGCAATTTCATTTCTCATTTTTAAAAACTGGGCAAAATTAAAAAACTTATCCTCAAAAACCTGGTTTTCTCTCGTTTGGGTTTCGTTATTTGGGGGTGTCTTAGGTACATTATTTTACACGATGGCCTTAGGATATATCAATTATATCAATCTCTCTGTGGTTGTCCTTTTACAAAAAATGCAGCCACTTTTTGCGATGATTTTAGCCAGTATTGTGTTGAAAGAGAGACTTAATAAATCTTTTTATTTTTGGGCAAGCATCGCACTTATAGGAGGATATTTTGTAACTTTCCCTTTTGGTAAAATAATATCGATTGACGGAGGAAAGAATTTAATTGCCAGTTTATTTGCCTTAGCAGCAGCTTTTGCTTGGGGTTCGTCAACAGTGATGGGCAAATATTCATTAAAGAACTTAGACACATGGATAGTCACCCCTGTCAGGCTTGGTATAACGACGTTGATATCAGGTATTGGCTTACTCTTTATAAAAACAAATACCTTCAATTATGGCCTAACACAGGAACAATGGATTTCAATTATAGCCATTGTTATTTCCTCTGGTACTGTTGCACTCGGTCTTTATTATTTTGGTTTAAAATTTTTAAAAGCGAGTCAAGCAACGATTGTTGAAATGGTGTGGCCATTGTCTGCTATCTGCATTGATTGGTTTATATTTGATAAAGTATTGACAATATCACAACTCATTGGAGCTATTATTTTATTGAGCGGTGTTGCAGGTGTTTCCAGGCCTACACGAAATGCTATCCCACAATAAAACTAAACTGAATGCTTATAATAAAAGTCATTTTGACCTTTTGTGTGCAACAAACTCTAATGGGAAAAAAGTGTATTGAAATTAGATTGCGGTTAGAAGATAGAACTGAGGAAATATTTTATAATGAAATTGAAACGAACTAAAACCTGCGGCGAGGCCAATAAAAAACATGTTGGCGAAATTGTTAACCTGAATGGTTGGGTTAGCACAAACCGAGATCATGGTGGTTTTATATTTATTGATCTTCGGGACAGATATGGAAAAACACAAATTACTTTCAAGCCCGATTTATATCCTGAATTAGCTGCTAGAGCAAAAAAATTACGGATGGAAGCCGTCATAGCTATTAGAGGAGAAATAAAAGCCCGCCCAGAGGGCAATATCAATCCTCAAATGGAGACAGGTGAAATTGAAGTAGAAGCATCGGAAATGATTGTTTTTAATGAAGCCAAACCGCTTCCTTTTTTGGTTTCTGATCGTGAAAGTGGAAATGAGGAACTTAGACTAAAATATCGTTATTTAGAGTTACGAACAGCTGAATTGCAAAGTATTGTTAAACTGCGTCACAAAGCTTATCAAGTTACAAGAGCATTTTTATCGGATCAAAATTTTCTAGAAATCGAAACACCGGTTTTAATGAAATCGACTCCTGAAGGAGCCAGAGACTATTTAGTACCAAGTCGGATTCATCAAGGTAAGTTCTATGCATTGCCACAATCTCCCCAGACTTATAAACAATTGCTCATGGTATCTGGTTATGACAAATATTTTCAGATTGTTAAGTGTTTTCGCGATGAGGATTTAAGAGCTGATCGTCAGCCTGAATTTACGCAAATAGATATCGAAATGAGTTTTGTGGATCAAGATGATGTCCTTTCACTTGCACAAGCTTTAACACAAAATATTTGGAAAGATGTTATCAATATTAATTTACCCGAAAAATTCCCAATTATGACCTACTCTGATGCATTGGAAAATTATGGATCAGACAAACCCGATACGCGCTTTGAAATGCTGCTTCATGAATTTGAATCGTATGCTAGAAAAAGTGAATTTACTGTATTTAAATCTGCTTTAGAGTCGAGTGGTAGAGTCAAAGCAATTGTATTAAAAAATGCAGCATCTGAATACTCTAGAAAAAAAATCGATATTTTAACGAATTGGGTTAAGGAATATTATAGCGTAAAAGGATTGGCCTTTGTAAAAATTGGCGAAAATGGGTTTGAGTCAGGCATTAGTAAATTTTTTGATATTAAATTGCAAAATGAAATTATGAATGATTTAGAAATTAAAACCAATGATATTCTTTTTTTCATCGCAGATATAGAGGCGAAAACGCTTCAATCTTTAGGAGCCCTCCGATTACGACTTGCTAAGGAACATAATCTCATTCCTCAAAACACATTCAATCCATTGTTTGTGATTGATTTCCCATTACTTGACTTTAATGAAGAAGAGAATCGTTTTGTCGCGATGCACCACCCCTTTACAAGTCCAAATGAAACCGATATTAAGCTGTTAGAAACGAACCCTATCAAAGCTAAAGCCATTGCTTATGATTTAGTTATGAATGGCTATGAAATTGCTGGAGGATCTATTAGAATACACAGCAAAGAAATTCAAAAGAAAATGTTTACAGCCTTAGGAATTGGTGAAGAAGAGGCGAAAGAAAAATTTGGCTTTTTGTTGGGTGCTTTTGAATACGGAGCTCCTCCTCACGGAGGCATAGCTTTTGGTTTTGACCGCCTTATCATGCTTTTGGTCGGAACCGATAATATTAGAGATGTGATTGCTTTCCCAAAAACGACTTCGGCTTATTCATTGATGGATAACGCTCCCTCGCCAGTAGATCAACGACAACTTGATGAATTAAATCTGCAAATAAAACAAAAACACTAAGAAGAATAATGGACAAATGAAAAGAGAGCTCTCGAATTGAGGGCTCTCTTTTTGTAATGGGAAAAAAAATGAATAAAAAAAGACCTAAAGAATGGGTCTCGTTAATGTGATCGCGGCAGGAGTCGAACCTGCGACCAATTGATTAAAAGTCAACTGCTCTACCAGCTGAGCTACGCGACCCGCTTTTTAAAAAGCGAGGCAATATATCTTTTTCTCATCGCTCTGCAAATTTATTTATAGTTTATTTTAGGCTTAATATTTGACAGAGCTTTTAGTGGCAAATCGAGGTTCATCCATTAGATTGTTGCCATGAAAAATGTTAAAATTAGTCCTTGGCGAATTGTTTCTACGGCGGTTTATGCGGCTCCAAATGAAGGCAAAATATATGGTACGCTTGATCTTGATGTTACCGATGCTGTCGCTTCGATACATGAGGAACGGGAAAAAGGGTCCAGAGTTACGATTACTCATCTGTTTACATCAATTCTAGGGAGAGCGCTTTATTTTGATGTCCCTGAAGTCAACGCTTATTTGAAAAGAGGTAAGCTTGTATTTCGTGAGAATATCGATGTTACCGTTGCGGTTAACATGGGTAATGGGCAAGAAATGTCGAGTATTAAAATAGGAAATGCTCATATAAAAACAGTCGCTGAAATTGGAGAAGAAGTTCGAACAAAAGCTGCTCGTCATCGGCAAGGTGATGAAGACGGAACTTCAAATAGTAAATTTTTACTTGTAAAAATTCCTTGGCCATTTAGGCGTCCTGCTTTCCTACTTATAAAATTTCTTAATGATAATCTTGGAATATCAATGCCTTCATTGGGATTATCCAATAGCCCCTTCGGATCTATTTTACTCACGAATATAGGTAGTCATGGTTTAAGTACGGGACATGCGGCACTTTTCCCAGGCTCAAAATTGCCAGCTGTTATTGTAATGGGCGGAGTCGAAGAGAGACCAGTTGTCAGAAATGGTGAAGTTGTCATCCGAAAGATGATTACGCTTTCAGGGACGTTTGATCACCGTATAATGGATGGCTTTCATGGAGGCAAACTTGCTGCTGCCGTGCGTCGATATGTTGACCAGCCTAAACAATTATTTGAAAAACCTAATCTATAACAAATAATTAATTTATAAATTCCCAGAAGTTTTGGAAAAATGAATCCAACCGAAACTTCTCCAGATAACGATTAATAGTAACCAATATCCGAATAAGACACCAAGCGTGACCCAGTACCCCACAATTGAATTCTGGAAATATACGAATGGAATATTTAATGCGATTAATAGTGGAAACCCAAGAGCTAGTGAAAACACACCACCGTAAACGGCATCTTCAGCTACAGGCGTTTTAAACTCAGGATCCACAACTTTTAAAAGTACAAGAGCCGAATTAATAGTTCCTGTCATCTCCCCAAAAAGTTCAAGAAATCGTTCAAAATGATAGTCATCAAAGGCTCTTTTGCATATCCAATACAGCATGAAAAGTGTTGCTGGACCAGCAATTAATGCCATTAGAGTTATAGGCAACCAGTAATGTAAAACGACAGCCAGGCTTATTCCCGCCACAGCACCAACAACCAAAAAATCTAGAAAGAGGCCCATTGTTCGTGTCATAAGTCCTGTGTCAATCAGATATGCTCGATTTGTTTTATCCAAGACCGTTCTTACAAAAATCGAAATCAATAATCCAAAAATAAAATGGAATCCCCAAATGGTAGATACAAAACCACTCGCGCCAATGGATATTAAAAAATCTGTAATTGCTTTAATAAGTAAAAATGTCATGAGGTAAATGAAACCAATTAATGCAATGTGAAACGTTAAAGGTTCTATTGCTTCGGTCGCCATAGGAAGGCGTCCTGCCTCTGGGAAAATACCAGTTTTAATGACTCCCGTTCGCATCGCAGCAGTAATGTGATCCATACTATCTATTAAAGCGGTTTTTCTATTTTTAATACCCCATTGGATAAGTGCCATTCCAACAATAAATGCATATAAATATCCAATTGTTGCAAAGGTCAAACCAATTTGAGCACCTCCTACAAAACCCCACTTTTCCCAACTTCCTGCAATCGTGGCAGCCAAACCTGGACCCATACCAAAACCTAAAGGAACAACTAAGCCAATACCTACAAAAATGTCAGGCAAGACAGTATAATACAGTACGAGAGCTATGGACAACCCGATTATTCCTTGCAATAGATACGAGCTTAAAGAAGCAAGAGCTTTTGAGACCGGCCCTTTAGTCCATTTTGATTTTTTTTGTCTTAAACCCAATGTAATAAATGTTAATGCAAGTAAATGATACAGGTAAGCAATCAGTCGCTCACTTTCAAGGTTAAGAAGCCCAAGTCCCTGCGATCCAATAAGTAAAGCCAAAAATCCAGCAATAAGATTGTTGGGGATAAGATATTTTTGAAAAATTTTGATGTAACGTCTTAGAATAGTTCCAAGAATGATAAACGAACTAAGATACAGCATATCCAATACAACTAATTTAAAATTCACATCGAGATTCCAGGGATTCATTTTCTCTCCTAACTACTGTTTGATTTCGGTTGTCGTGTAACTCGCCATTCAATAAATATTGATAATAAGATAATTCCAAAATTTTCCATAACTTTTACCCATGTTGTTTTTAATCCATTACCATCTAGGGAGAAACAGCCACAGGAAATATCTAAGCCCCTAAAAATTGAAATAATTATTAAAAGTGTAAATATTAATAATAGCGAAAGGATTATTCTATTTGCTAGCTTTGTCCCTCGATTTCCCATAAGTAATCCACCAGCCAGGAACTCAACGTATGGTAATAGATTTGCGATAGGGTAGAGTAAAAATAATGGTAGAATTCTGTAGTTATAAATAACTAATGCAAATTTATGAGGCATCCAGATTTTATCTAATGAGGCAAATACGAAAATCCCTCCTAGGGTCCAACGCGAAATTGTGAGTAAAACGGGAAAAGTTCGGCGACGCATTATTTGCTAACCTCAAAGGGATATCCCGCATTTCGCCAAGCTTGCCATCCGCCAAAAAATGGTTTTACATATGTAAAACCCATTAAATTTAAATTTTCAGCCAAATCAAAACTGGCATTACATTCAGCGCCATCACAATACGTAATGATTAAAGTGTCCATCGGGAAAGTATCTAGGGTATCAAGATAATCCATAAACAAATGATAAGGGATATTCAAGGCACCTTTAATGTGCCCCATTTTAAAATCATCGGCCGAACGAGCATCTATAAATAAGGCCGTTTTATTTTCGTAATAATGAAGGGCAAGCTGCGCTTTGAGTATAAGGCTGTCTAAATCGCTTTTTGATGATGAAGGACTAACAATTGTTGGCAGTATTATGTTAGTGTTCAGTTCAATAATTTCTACTGTTTCTGTAAAAAAAGGAAGTCTTTCAGGTAGTGTAACCTGCCCTATCAAAAACAAAACTATTACAATTGCAAAAAATGCAAAAAATTGTTTCAATGAAGCATTCATGTGGGACTAAACTAGACGGAATTCTTTTTTTTTCAAGCGTTTCAATTTTATTTATAATACGAATATTTTACCATTCGGGGGATAGTGGTATTTTTCCAATCCCACCGGGTCTATCCCAAATATAAGTCGGAATTGCATATCCAGGGATTTGACCGCGAATATTCTTAAAAAGTTGAAGACCTTTTTTTGTAGATACTGTTAAATGCGACGTGCCTTTGACTAAGTCCGCTTGATGAAGGTAATACGGTTGAATTTTATTTTCAATGAGACCGAGTAATAATTTCTTTAACCTGTTTTCTGTATCATTGACGCCTTTTAAAAGTACACTTTGGTTTAGGACTGGAATGCCATTTTCGATAAATCTATTCAAATAATACATTGAAGTATTCGTAAGTTCTACGTGAGAATTAAAATGTGTAACCAGCCAAATAGGAGTCGAAATATTCTTTAATTTGCTCAGTAATTTGGCTGTTAATCTGAATGGGTTGCCAACAGGGTATCTTGAGTGGATTCGTATTGTTTTGATGTGAGAAATGTTTGAAAAGTTCAGTAGATAATCGAATAGTAGGTCATCGCTGAGACTTAGGGGGTCACCTCCCGTAAAGATAACCTCCCTTATATTTTTATGTTTTGAAACATAATTAATTGCTTCAGCAATTTCATTATTTGTTAATGAATATGAACCTTTCCCGACTAATCTTTTGCGAAAACAATATCGGCAATGAATACTACAAATAGGCGTTGGAGAAAACAGAACCCTATCCGGATAGCGATGAATTATTCCTCTGACGCTTTTAAAACCTATTTTAGGATTCTCATCGCTTATTGGATCATTTAGTTCATCCTCTTTATGAATTAGTTCAAATCTAGTTGGTAAAATTTGGTTAAAAATAGGATCGCTTTTGTCAAATGTCTTGATGAGCGAAGCATAGTAGGGGGTAATGGACATTGGATAGTTTCTTAATACTTCATCCATTGCATGGCTATTGTTCAATTTATAGTCATTGATACGTGGAAGTGCAGGAAATGCGCATAATAAATCACTTAAATTTCTAAAAGAGTTTCGTTGCTGCCATTTCCAATTTTCAAAATTATTTTCTGGTATCATCGTACAAGTAAAACGATAATCTGCTAAATGCATCAAAATGCATTCAATTAGATAGTAATATTTATTGTACGCATTGACTCAAAATTAATGTAACCCTATTGATTTTGAAAAAAAGTCGTTGC
>CALBFA010000104.1 GCA_937888365.1 uncultured Fidelibacterota bacterium
GCTTTCTTAAATGCGAAAAAAAGTCATCTAATATAGCTTTGCATTTGTACTCTAAAATACCGCCTGTGTAATTAATTTTATGATTAAGATAATCTCCACTACATAATTGTGTTTTGCCTCCACACGCTCCATAATGGTCGTCGTCAGCTCCAAATACTATCGTTGAGATACGAGCGTTTAAAGCGGCTCCTGTGCACATAGGACAGGGTTCGAGAGTAACATAAAGCGTACAATCAGCGAGTCTCCAATTTTCTAAATAATTTGCAGCAGCAGTGATGGCTAATATTTCGGCATGAGCCGTTGGATCATTGAGTTTTTCGCGTTGATTATATCCTCTGCCGATAATCTTATTATTATAAACAATGATTGCTCCAATGGGGACTTCGTCATCATGATACGCTTTTTCAGCTTCTTTGAAAGCCATCTCCATCCAATATTGATGAGAGAATATTTCGCTATCTAATAAATTGAACATGCGATAACATCAAAAAAAAAGCCCTGTTGAAAAGGGCTTTTTTCACAATTGGAAATAATTTAAGTACCGAGGATAATGTCAACAATTTGAACTAAATCAAGAATATTTACTTCTGAATCGTTGTTAACATCAGAGCCATCGATTTCACAATTTTCTGGAGGCTCGCCTTGTCCTAATATAATATTAACAAGTCGAACTAAATCTTCGACTGTAACAGCACCGTCGCCACCAACATCTCCTGCAAGGTTAGGGCAATCCAAAACAATAGAAGACACCGAAATAACAGCTGCATTATAGACTTGCTTCGTATTTACGTTTTGTACGAAGGCAACAATCTTTGCATTTGTATCGTCAACAACATCGGGGACATCAAAATCTAAATTGATCGTAGTCGTTATGCCTGTAGTGAGAGAAACGGATGTACCTGAAGCATTAGGAATCATATCTCTCATTACGAAATTATGGATGGGGTCGCCGTTGGTTCCCGTATAATGTATATCCATTTCAATGAGTACAACATGTAGAACAGTATTTGAGACAATCAATTCAGGAAGAATTGCGACCTCAACTTGTCCTGTTTTCCAATAGTCATCATAATAACCTGTAATTTCGATAGAAAGTGGACTGGAGTTTGAGCCTGATGCGACAAGGTTTGGTCCCCAAGAAGAAAACGAACTTCCATCTTGAGTACCATTGTCGAACATAGATGGTGCAGCATTAACGCCATAATAGTTTACTCTTGCAGCAGATTCTGAGCTATTAAATGCGTACATAGGATCGTTGCCAGGGGCTGGCCACCAAACATGATAGGCTACCATAATCATGTCATCAAGATGACTTGGCCAATAAGGATTTAATTGATTCCAAGCCGTAGCACACGGACCACAGGTTGAGCTGGTAAATACTTCTCCCAATGGTAGACGCTGTGCTGAAAAACTCACTGTTGTTAAGATTAATACTGAAAAAATAATTAGGTATTTTTTGAACATTTCTTCCCTCACTGTTTTGATAATGAAATATAACTGAGTGATGTGAGTCACCAACTAAAAACTAGGGTAAAAGGCGCCCTTTTAGTTTACCATTTGAGAGCTGAAAAAGCTCCCAATTGAAAGGGTCTATGAACTTTTTTTCCATCGCTAGAATAATCGTAACATTATTGTTATATTCTTGCTTTAGAATTTCGGCATTAAATTGTTCTGCTAGTCGAAACACCAAATTGATAAGATCAAATGGCACCTCTACAACTAATTCTTGTTTTTGAAGGTAAGGAATTGTCTCGGCTGACAATAATGCTTCTTGAACGACTTGGCCATAGGCTCTAATTAATCCGCCCTTACCTAATTTAATGCCTCCAAAATAACGCGTTACAATGGCGATGATTCCTGTAATATTGGCTCCAGAAATTATCGAATAAATTGGTTTGCCCGCCGTTCCTGCTGGTTCACCGTTGTCATTAGCACGCCAATATTCATTGGTTCCGATAAAGTATCGCCAGGCATAACAATGATGATTCGCATTATATTCGCGTTTTTGAATTTCAAATAATCGTTCTTTAGCAATTTCTTCATTTTCAATAGGGAAGATGTCAGCAATGAATTTAGAATTCTTTATTTTGAATTCATGATGGATTGATTCAAGTAAAAGACGCATCGAATTAATTTCTATTTTATCCAAATTATTCTATGAACAATTGAAGCTGTATAAAGATTTAATTTGACAAAATAAACACCGCTTGATAGATGTGTCGGAAATTCAATATCTATGAAATGAATCCCTTCCGAAATTTGGCGATATTCCCAAAGTATTTCTTGACCATTTATATTATAAAGCGTCAAAGGGAAATTCCCTGAAGCATCAACCATAACTTTAAGTGATAGAATATTACTATTGATATATAATGGGTTAGGGAATGATGATATAAGTGCATCTTTTAATGGAATCGTCTCGCCTTCAAAAGAAAATGAAATATCTAAAGTCGCATCAGATTGAGCATTTGATAGTGCGAAATAGACAATATGTTCGTTGCCAATATCGCCAAAACTTGTATAATCATGCGTAAGTTGATCCGTAATTTCCATATTTGAAAATGGGTCTTCTTGAAGAATCCAACCTTTAAAATTGTCAGGTGTATCGTGATTTAAACTGACATAATGTTGCCCATATTCTAACGGTCGATAGGCACGATAAATATTTTGAAGAGGCGGTATCATAAGGTTAATTGAAAAAGGAAACGGCTGAACTATTTCAGTTTCTTGAATTTCGAAAGCCGTCATCAAATTCGCATCTTCGTAATATTCCTGCGCTTTACTACGACTACCGACAAAAAAATTGTAAAGAGAGTAGTGCCCCATTTGATTCTCAAGTGAACTATTCCATAGGTTACTTTCAAGGCGCTGATTAATAACGTCTAAAGCATCATTCGCACTGAGATGACTCCAAATATCTTTAACAATATGCGTATCACCGTTCCATCCCAACTCTTTATCCAGTACTTTGCAAAATAAGCCGTGACCATACATTGCTATGCCAAAGCCATCTAGCGCAGGGCTTGGATTCGTCAAAACATACGGTGTATAGGCTAAATAATCATTCACTTCAGGATAACACGCATCCTCGAACCACACGGACGACATCTCAAACCAGAATGTATTTCCATTGAGTGAACCCAATGGTGCGGAAAGTCTGAGTTGAACCATATGGAAAAACTCATGCGCAACCGTTACGCGCATGGCATCTAATCCATGAGTCGTATAACCGGGTTCGGCGAAATCGTTATCGATAACGAGATATGTTGGAGAACCCGCATCGTCAAAATAGGTGTATGCATAGACGGTTCCTCCCCAGTTTTTAATGTAGATATCTAATTCGTCGCCGTCGATGCCATTGTCGGGGACGGGAGGTAGGAATCCCATTTCATCTATCAATATGTGATAAGCCGAGTCCGCTGCGATGCCAGCCTCAAATACATATTTAGGGATGCCATCAATAAGCTCAGATGCGTCAACGGAATGATTTTCATCAGTCGTTGAATAATGGATACGAAAAATGCCCAACTGCGAAACATAGGATTTTTCCAGAAAATCGAGCCCTCGATTCAAGATATTTCGCTCTAAATGATTGCTCATTGCTAATTGTGGAAGTCCACATTTTAGTGCTGGTTCAACGCCCAATAGAGGAAGAACAATTAATAATATGAGGCCTAATTTCTTAATTTCGGAATAACCTAATATATATCTGTCGAGTGTTGCTAGTTTTTATCTCGAAAAAAGAGACGTATTTGAACGCCAAAGAAATCAAAGGTTTCACGAAGTCGATTTTCCAAATATCGCTTGTAAGCTTCCGTAATAGAGGTCGGATGGTTGCAATAAAACACAAATACTGGAGGTTGAATTGCCACTTGTGTGACATAATTTATTTTCACTTCATATCCGCTAATCGCTGGTGGATGATAACGACCGATACTGCCTTCTAACCATGTATTTAGTTTGCGGGTCGCAATTTTTTGTTGGCGTTTACCATGAATTTCTTTGACCAAATCGACAATTTTAAAAATACGTTGTTTCGACAGAGCAGAGACAAAAATTATGGGATAATTTTTTAACGTATCCATATCATAGACGATCTCATCTTCAAATCGTTTCGTTGATTTGGAGTCTTTTTCAATGAGATCCCATTTATTAACGGCGATGATGAGACCTTTATTCGCCTCCAGAATATCCGTTGCCAATTTGGCATCTTGACGATTAAAATTCTCAGTAGCATCCACTACCAAGACGACGACATCAGCGGCGGTTATGGCGTGTTGCGTACGAACAGTGCTATAAAATTCGGGTGAATTATCAACCTTAGTTCTTTTCCGAAGCCCCGCTGTGTCAACCATTTCATAGTCTTCGTCATAATATCTAAATTTACTATTAATAGAATCACGCGTAGTACCTGGGACATCCGTTACTATTTGTTTTTCGATACCAAGCAATGCATTTGTTAAGGAAGATTTTCCTGCATTAGGTCGACCCACTAAGGCAAATTTAATAACAGGACCAACTTCTTCCATCGGTGGAAGTTGGTCGAGACTTTTTACAATTTCGTCTAAGAAATCACCCACTCGTCGGCCATTTAATGCAGAAAGTGGATGTACTTCGCCCATTCCGAGACCATAGAATACACCTGATTCACCGACCATCATCTCATTATCAATTTTATTTGATGCCAAAATGAATGGCTTTTTAGAGCGTTTTACAACTCGGGCTAATGCTTCGTCCTCTTTTGTGATACCTGTTGTTGCATCCACTAAAAAAATGATAAAGTCTGCAGAATCTATGGCACTTAAGGATGCGGCTTTAACCGCTTGGTCGATTAAATCTTTGCTTTGAGGAATGTACCCTCCTGTATCCTCAATCAAAAAACGATACCCAACCCATTCGGCTTCAAATGACATACGATCACGCGTGATACCTTCGGTTTCGTGAACAATCGCTTTTCTATGACCAACAATTCGATTAAAAAGTGTTGATTTTCCAACGTTGGGTCGTCCAACAATTGATATTACGGGGAGTTTTATACCCATTTTTCTAATGTCTCCAATAAATCTTCTTCATGTTTAAAAACGGGTACGCCTAATTGCATTTCCATGTCTTTAATTGTTAAATCGTCCAATGTGATGTCGTCATCGTTGAACATACGCTGCGAAACGTAAACCGCATCACCTAAATCTTTATTATTTAATCCATTTATGATGTCTGAAGCCGAGAGCAAACCTGTGACAGTCACTAGATCTGCGCCGAGCCTTTCATTAGCGATAGGAATCAATTCCCAAGCTAGGTTTTCAATTTTATCTAAAGCTGGACCAATGGTTTTCATCAGAAAATCAAAGGGTAATTTGCCTGTTGTAAAAGTAAGTTTTGTGGGTCGCTTTAGTTTTTTTGGTAAGTTTGCTGATGTCTCAAAAAATCGGTTCGCAAAATCACGACATTGTCCAACACCATTTTCGACCATTAAAAATTCGTCATAATAATCTGCTTCGGGAATATCGATTCCCGCACGGATAAACCATTCGTCGCTTAGATAAATAAAGCGATGACCGTCTTGACGAACATATTTTGTGTCCCATTCATTTGCCAATTCTATCATGTTTTTAGCATAGCCATCAGTAATTGGTTTTAGAAATTCTTGATTCTCACGCCATTTTGTTAAACCAATCGGGACGACGCTTACAGTTTCAATATGGGGTTGAAAAGAGAATAAATCTTCTAAGGTTTGAGTGAGTAATTCACCATCATTCCAATTTGGCGTTACGACAATTTGTGTATGCAGCACGATGCCGTTTGACGTTAGATAATTGAGTTTATCCAGAAAATGATCATCTTTGCCAAAGAGTAAATATTTTTTTCGAGCTTCAACATTTGTGACATGGGCAGAGACATAAAGAGGCGAGAGTCTTTGCTCAACGACGCGTGCGAGCTGACGTTTACCCATATTTGTAAGCGTTACATAGTGTCCATGCAAAAAGCTAAAACGATAATCGCCATCTTTAAAATTTAAGGATTCTCGAACACCTGGTGGATTTTGTTTGGCAAAACAAAAAACACAATCATTTGCGCAAGCGCGAATTTTCATAGGTGTAAACGTTAAACCCAAATCTTCTTCAGGATATTTTTCAATTGTTGTCGTTAAAAGTTCGCCATTGACTCGATATACAAGCTCAATTATTTCTTCAGCGACATAGAATTGATAGTCCAGTTCGTCGTTAAGTGTATGCCCATTTATCGACAATATTACGTCACCGATTTTTAAATCGATATCGCTTGCGTAACTATCGGGTTCTATGGCAGTAATAATCATCCGGCGAATGTAATTTTATTACTTCATTGACAAAGTTAAAGTATTGCTATTTAAGCTCTAGTTTATGATGAATTTCAATTAAATTCAATTACTAAAGCCAAGTATTTTATTAAGCGTAATTCTAATAGGGGTGAAAAATTTGCTATTAGACCAATTTGTAGTTGTATTTTCAGTTCACTAAAGAAATTAATATTTTTATAGTTCTTAATCTGATATTAAAACAATTTAATATGACACAGACTTTTCATAATCTTTTGATGGCATTATTTCTATTTCCATTTAGTTTTTGCGCTAGAAAAAGGAATGAAAATGAATCAAGATATATTTGCAAAAAGACGTAAAAAACTACTAAAAGAACTTGGTAAAGGTGTGGCAATATTGAAGTCACCTCCGTCTCAAACACGGAGTAATGATACAGAATACAATTATCGCATCGATAGTGATATCTATTATTTGACTGGATATAAGAATGCTGGCTCCGCCTTTATCATAAATCCCAATGACAAAGAAAATGTATATACCATGTTTGTATTACCTAAAGATCCAGAACGTGAAACCTGGGTCGGCCGGCGATTGACATTTGATCAAAACATTGAAAAGTATGGCGCTAATAAATGTTTAAGTATTGATGATTTTGAAAAGGCTGCCACTGAAGCCATGAAAACGGCCGATACGATTTACATTAATATGAATCATGACACATCGAATCGTCACAAAATGATGGATATGTTTCAAAACGTGAAGAATATTGTACAACGCGAAGGTGATGGTCCTTTACGCATCGAAGCATTATCTTCGATTACGAGTGAGATGCGATTAATTAAAGATGCAGTCGAAATTGAAGCGATTCAAAAAGCATCAGACATCTCAGCAGAAGCCCATGTGTTAGCGATGAAAAATTGTAAACCGGGGAAATCTGAATACCAGCTCCAAGGCATCATGGAAGGATATTTTCTACAAAATGGCTGTAAATCCGTCGCTTATGGGTCAATCGTTGGTGGTGGAGAAAATGCAACAGTATTGCATTACGAAAACAATGATTCGGAGATTAAAAACAACGATCTTATCCTTATTGATGCGGCTTGTGAATATGATATGTATGCTTCAGATATAACGCGAACTTTCCCTGCAAATGGAAAGTTTACAGATGTTCAGCGCGCACTGTATCAAGTGGTATTGGATGCACAAAACGCAACCATTGCGGCATGCAAACCAGGCATCACATTTGAAGAACTACATGCGATAGATTTGAAAATACTTGTGGAGGGGATGGTTGGGGTTGGTCTTCTAAAAGGCAAGGTAAAAGACATCATAAAAGACGAAACTTATAAACCATATTTTATGCACAAAACGGGGCATTGGATGGGTTTAGACGTACATGATGTTGGGAATTATAAAAAGAAAGGTAAAAGTCGTCCCCTTGAAGAAGGTATGGTTTTTACGGTTGAACCTGGAATTTATGTTTCTCAGGAAACCGACGCACCCAATAAATATAAAGGGATTGGAATTCGGATTGAGGATAATATTTTAATTACTAAAGAAGGGCATCATAATTTTACACGGTTAGTTCCGAAGGAAATAAATGATATAGAGATGCTTATGGGAGAATCAAAATAATGAATAATCGACTGGTAAAACTTGTTTCGATGACAACGCTTATACTTTTTGTATTGGGTTGTCAAAGCGAGATTTTTGCAAAAACCGAAAAAGGTAAATTTTATATATTTTTAGGGGCAAGCAATAACGGTGAAATTGGACCCTGTGGCTGAAAAAACAAGCCACTTGGCGGATTCGCCCGGAAAAAAACTGTTCTAGATCAGTATAAAAACCTAGACGAACTTCCAACAACATTTATAGATGCTGGAGATTTATTCTTTAAGACTGCAGGCTTGCCTCAGTCTAAAAAAGAAGGTTTAGAAGCAAAAGCTGAAACCATTTTAAATATTTATAATCAATTTGATTGTGAAGTACTAAACGTTGGCACCAATGATATGGCCAATGGAATGGCATACTTATTGGCGCTGGAAGGCAAAGCAAAATTTCGATTTATTTCAGCGAATATTGCTGACAGAAAATCAGGAAAACTTGTATTTAAACCTTATGAAATTATAAATATTGCTGGAAGAAAAATTGGAGTTATTGGTGTTACTGGAGGCAATCCAAATGTTGAGGAAGTCCAATTTTTAGATGTCGTCGAAAGCATTAATGGCATTGTACCTGAGTTGAAGAAAAAAACTGATTTGACGATTCTTCTTGCCAACGTTGGTGAAATGGATCTTAAAAAGATTGCTCAACAATGTGAGGACATTGATTTTGTTGTTCGTTCCAGAAGTTCACAAGTTTTATCAACACCACAAAAGACGGGAAAAACACGTATTATTCAGATGGGATATCAAGGTAAATATGCTGGAATTGTTTATGTTAATATGCAAGATAAAGGCAGCTATTTACGTGACTTAACGCCTGAGCATAATCAATCATCATTCGTAAATGAACGACTAGAAAGATTACTTGAAAAAGTACCCGAAAATATGGAACCTGAAGATTATTATAAAGAAACGCCTTCTCGCTTAGATTTATTAAAATCGTTAAAGAAAGAGTTAATCGAAAAGGCGCAAACTATAGAAAAAACAGATAATTATCTCTGGTTTGCCAAAATAGCACTTGATAAAACTATTGAAGATGATACTGCTATTTTGGAGCAAATAAAGCCACTAGAAAAAAAATATGGGTACAAGTAATTTAATATTTGCACAATTTTAAATAGCTGTTATAATGTGCCCGCTTTTCAAAATGCGAGAGTAGCTCAGCTGGTAGAGCACCACGTTGCCAACGTGGATGTCGCGAGTTCGAACCTCGTCTCTCGCTCACTATTGAGTCCAGTTTTACTGGACTTTTATTTACCTTATTTTTTACATGCTACTCCTTTTTATGTCAATAATACATGTGTATTTAAATTATTAGTACCTTGAAATAAAACAGAAATTCAATCTTTGGAAATTTCATTAAGTTTAAAGTGTTATGTTGAATTAATGTATAATTCAGCTAAGTTCTTGGCGACAATAAAAAGGAGCTGTAATGCATAAGTTATATAAATCAAATCAGAACAAAATATTTGATGGTGTTTGTGGGGGATTAGGTGAATATTTTAACATTGATCCCGTTATTATTCGTTTGCTATGGGTGTTACTCATTATTTTTGGAGGAACTGGGATTCTAGCATACGTCATCGCTATGATTATTTTACCAAAAGACGTAGCAACAATCAATGAGGATGGTAATCAGAATCATGAAACGAATCCACGCTTTTCAAACGGTTTTTGGGGAGGACTTCTCATTGTTGTCGGTGGATTAACGCTCATACGAGTGATTGATCCAATATTTTCATTGTTTGGCAGTTTTATGGTAAGCAATATTTGGGCTATGGTATTAGTCGGGCTTGGGATTTATCTTATTTTTCAAAAATCGGAGAATAAAGGTGATTTTAAAAAAGCTTTTGATAATCTCGCTCCTGGGAAAAAACTTTATAAAAGTATTACAGATAAACAAATTGCAGGCGTATGTGCAGGTGTAGGTGAATATTTAAATCTAGATTCTAATATTATTAGGCTTATGTGGGTGATGGCAACTCTTGCATCAATGAGTTTTGGAATACTTGGGTACATATTGTTGGCAATGTTTTTGCCGACATTTCCTTCAACAGATTCTGAATCTACAGAAAAAATTGATTAAATTTATTCTAATTCACATTTGAAAATATTTACATAAAACGAGAGGCATGATGCCTAAATTTAGAAATATTGTCTTCTACATAATCTTTGTTTCATTTGCATTTGCGCAACAAACAAAATGGGAGAGTGGCGTTTTTACGACCTTTCCGTCTCTCATGTATATTAATCACATTTATGCTGATACCTGGCAATCATATATCGCGCTAAATGACAGAGTCATGATTTTAGATACCGAGTTTATAAATCAAGAATCTATTTATGCTGTTCCTAAAAATCGTTCACTATCTGATGGCCCTATTCTTATGGTGTGGGGAAGCGATATCAATAAGATATTGTGGATGGTAACGCCTCAAATGATACACTTATTACACTATGATATCGATGCCATTACTTCTGAATATTTGAGTGAACCCATCGAGAGAGATAAACTTTCGTTGGCCCTTCGACAATCGTCAATAACTATTTTACAGGGCGAGGAAGAATTACAAAGTTTTGACCTTTTGACAGGCGGTATCATTCAAAAAGATGAATCCGAAATATTGGAATACGTTGTACAGAAGGATCCACGTTTAAAATCTCAAAATCTTGCGATGGAGGTTACGGGAGATATTGATTATCCGAATTGGATTGAGAATAATCAATACAATTATTCCGATTTGTTCCCAATTAGTTCAGGTTGGATGGGTCCAAACGGAAATGTCATTTTGGGTACATTCGGTGGAGGATTATATATCAATTCATCTCCGAATGAACGACTTCATAGTTTGAGTATGGGTCCACTCGATCCTTATACACTTTGTCTTTACCAAGACAATAATAAACTATTAATTGGCAGTAGTTTAGGACTCACATCTTACGAAGGAAGTGAATATAAGTATCGCTTTTCTAGCTCCTTTATTTCAGATAATTTGAATCGAGTCTCTGCTATTACGAGCAACGATAAATACACATGGGTTGCGGCAAAAGGTGGCGTATTTAGGCTCGATAAATCAAGCAATAGCTACAAAAAAGCAGTTGATTCTCAATTAATGGAATCCGATAGGATTTATGCCCTTGATATTCAAGAACATCGTCTCGCAATTGCTGGTGCTAAAAATGCTTTTGTAAAAGTAGGAAATACACCACTACAAAAATTATTTAAAGAAAATACATCCCGCGCAATTTTTGAAATTAGATTTTATAACGACTTCATTATTACGGTAGGAGAATACGGTTTGAATTTATTTGATGCCTATACTTATCAGCCTTTATCCACGGCATCATTATTTGAAAGTTTCCCCGAAAAAGATGAATTATCGCAACCAATTTATAATATAGAAATTAAAGATGATTGGATTTGGATGACATCAAATAAAGGCATAATGGGATACAATTTAGTCGATAAAGTTTGGAAAATATTCGAAACAAATTCACAAGAATTAAAACCAACGGGATTGTCTGTTTCAAATAATATAATTTGGATTGGGACACCCTTAGGACTTGCCAGTTTTAACTATGAAACGATTGTTTGGGAAACTTATACGTTAAATGACGGCTTAATTTCAAATTTTATTACAGACGTGCTAGTGGATGAAAATTACGTTTGGGTCGCAACGGATCGGGGTCTCACGAGGGTGAACTGGAGAAAACTTTAATGAATCAAAACTTTAAATTGATTATATTTTTCCTTTCGCTTTTTTGGGTCTTCGCTTGTACGCCACAACATTATAATCCCGACGATTTACCACCCTTAAAATACTCGTTTTCTACAATCGTTAAACCTTTAGAGTCAAAAGAATTGATGGTCGTCGAAGTCTTTGTTCGTGTTCCAAAGAGCGAATTACAATTTATCCGAACAAAAAGGGTCTATACTGCACATCTTGAGTTAGATGTGAATTTATTGAATAAAAGCAATGAGCGAATAACTGGTAAGATTGTCGATGAATTTACAGAACAAAAAGATTACAAAGCAGATTCCAATGAAGAGTCTTTTGTCTTTTCTCAATTCCATTTTGAAATCAAACCTCAGGAAATTAATGTTAATGTTCGTTTGACAGATATTGAAACGAAGCGCACGCATGTTTTAGCACAAAAAGCAGACTACACAAAATTTTATAATCAAAATCTTGTGCTGGGGAGTTGTTTAGTGCTCATTAATAATGATTCAGCTCTTAACATAAAAAAAATTAATTTTAGAAGACACGTTTCGGATGCGTCTGACTCTATTTATTTTATGCTCCCAATCATGGGGATTGGTGGTCCTTTTGACATTACTGCTGATATTTTAAAAGACCAAAAAACGTTTGAAACGAAATCATGGACTCTCAACGCAAATACAGTGGATACATTATTGATGCTATCCATGCCTTTAAATAACCTCGTGTATGATCATTATAATTTGGTTATAAGAGCAAGCAATAGTACCAATGAATCAGTCGGCTCTGAGAGTAGTTTTTTCTACAAATTAAAAGGGGTTTCATTTAATGTGGGCAATATTGATGAAGCTATAAAACAACTTCTTTATATTGCAGATCGAAAATCAATTGAAGAAATGCTTGTTTTAAATGGTGATGCAAAACGGAAAGCATTTAGCGCATTTTGGAAAAAGAATGACCCAACTCCTGATACTTTAGATAATGAGTTAATGGAAGAATATTACCGTCGAGTTGCATTCGCTATTGGAAAATTTTCTTATGCACGGAATGGCTGGAATACGGACATGGGAATGATTTATATACTGTTTGGATCACCTGATGAAATTGTAAGAGCACCGGTTGAAATGAATCAATATCCGAATGAAACGTGGTATTATTATCAACATGATCGTCATTTCTTATTTGTTGACCGCACTGGGTTTGGAGACTATAGACTTCTATCAAGTTTAAATGAATTTGGCGACTGGAGTTTCCATTATTAATCAAAATTTTTGATTAAAAAAATAAAAACTCTTATTATGAAAAACATACGACCCGAATACACTTTACATAATGATTAAAGGAAACAAATGAAAGCACTTTTGACAGCAGGTGGACATGGTACTCGACTACAACCATTAACACATACACAAAACAAACATTTAATACCTATTGCCAACAAACCTATGATCCATTTTGCATTGGAATATCTGAAAGAAGCCGGCATCATTGAGGTCGGTATTATCATTAATGCTGGTGACACATCTTTCCCAGAAGTACTCGGAGACGGTAGTAATTGGGGGATAAAAATTACGTATATTGAACAAGAAGCCCCCCTCGGTCTTGCGCATGTGGTTAAAATTGCTGAACCCTTTATAGGTGAGGAACCATTTGTATTTTATTTAGGAGATAATATTCTTGTTGGTGGTATTAAAAAATTTATAGACACATTCAAAACGCAAAAATCTAATTGTCATCTCGTTCTTTCCCAAGTGGGGGATCCAACTCGGTTTGGTGTAGCTGAAATCAAAGATGACAAAATTTTGAATATTGAGGAAAAACCACTCAATCCAAAAAGTAATTATGCTGTAACGGGGATCTACTTTTACGACAAAAGTATTTTTGAAGCCGTCAATGCCATCAAACCAAGTGCTAGGGGAGAGTTAGAAATTTCTGATGCCCACCAATATCTTTTAGACCATAATAAAAAAATCACTTTTTCAGAGATAACTGGCTGGTGGAAAGACACAGGCAATCCAGCCGATTTACTTGAAGCCAATAGACTCGTTACCGATAATATCGTTCATAAAATTTATGCTCAAGTTGATGAAAGTAATCAAATATTTGGCAGAGTTATCATTGAGCAAGGTGCAAAACTAAAAAATTGTGTCATAAGGGGGCCAGCGATTATTGGAAAAAATTCAGTTCTTGTGGATGCCTATATTGGTCCATTTACGAGTATTAGCGATGGTTGTTTTATTGGGAATAGTGAAGTTGAATATTCGATTGTGATGGAAGGGAGTCGAATTCAAGATGCCGGAATCCGTATTGAAGGAAGTTTAATCGGAAAGAATGTTGATATCGTAAAAGCCAAAAGCAAACCTCGTACTCAGCGATTTATGATTGGGGATCAGAGTAGGGTTGAATTATTATAGCATCGTGTGTTGCATAGAAGGTCGGATAGTTTAATTTTACCGCCTACTCTTGAATTCAGTGGTATTCCCAAAACAAGAGTTTGATATAAAGAATTACAAACCAAGTATATCTTGGAGAAATCGTAACGGATAGAGAGAGAAATGAAAAATATTATGAATTGGATGGGTGGAGATATTGCCATCGATTTAGGGACAGCGAACACTTTAATTTATATTAAGGGTCAAGGTGTCGTTTTAAATGAGCCTTCAATTGTAGCAAAATCACGCGCTACTGGAAAAGTAATAGCTGTTGGTAATGAAGCAAAACGTATGCTTGGCAAGGTGCATCATGATATTGAAACGATTAGACCTCTTCGAGACGGTGTTATTGCAAACTTTGAAATGGCGGATGGCATGTTACAAGGTTTTTTAAATAAACTTCCATTAAGCCGATTAGCACGACCCCGTATGGTTATCTGTATTCCATCGGGAATAACGGAAGTTGAGAAACGTGCAGTGAAAGAAAGTGCTGAACGTCGAAATGCCAGAGAAGTTTTCTTAATTGAGGAACCCGTTGCAGCAGCCATCGGAATTGGATTAGATATAAGTCTACCGGTTGGAAATATGATTGTTGATATCGGTGGTGGTACAACGGAGATTGCCGTGATAGCCCTTAACGGTATCGTTACGAAGGAATCATTACGTGTCGCCGGTGATGAAATGGACGAAGCCATCATCCAATATTTTAGAAGAGAGCATAACTTGCTTATTGGTGAGAGTACGGCTGAAAAAATTAAAATTACTGTCGGGACAGCCATCAGTGAAGAAGAATATAATATCGCCGTTAAAGGTAGAAATATGGTAGCAGGCATCCCAAAAACAATTGAAGTATCATCTTCTCAAATACGCAAAGCACTTTCGGATACGATTGATACGATTGTTGATAGTGTGAAAATTTGCCTTGAACGAACACCACCAGAATTAAGCTCTGATTTATTGGATCAAGGCATCATTTTGACGGGAGGTGGAGCCATGCTACCGGGATTAGAATCACGACTTCGTAGGGAAGTAGATTTACCTGTTAATGTTGCTGAAGAACCTCTGCTCTCTATTGTTTATGGAACAGGCAAAGTATTAGACGAAATTGACAAATACCAAGATATTCTGTATTAAAATAATTGTGTTAAATAATGGCTAAACGCAAGAATAAGACTGAGACAAGACTCGGCCTTATTCATCTGGGTTTTGCTGTTGTTATCAGCGTGATTATAATGAGTTTACCTAACTCCCATGTTGTAACAACCTTTAGAAATATCACTCTTGATGGCGCTGCCGCCGTTTATGCCCCGATTCAATGGCTTGAAAATTTCGTAGTGCTACAAAGTAGATATAATGAACTTGAGCAGAGTTATATAAAAAACAAAATTGAATTGAATCGATTAAGAACCTTAGACCAAGAGAATGAACGACTTAGAAAAGCTTTAGGGTTTACCAAAATCGAAGATATTTCTGTGACCCCAGCGAATGTATTGTCAAATTCTTATAGCGAAATACTTACGAGCGTCTTTGTCGATCAGGGAAAAAACAAAGGTGTAAACCTTCTGGATGCAGTTGTAGATGCTGAAGGGAATTTGGTTGGAAAAGTTGTTGCTGTATCAGATGAAAATGCTCTTATTCAACTATTAAGCGACAAAAATTTCAAAGTCTCAATCCGTATTACACAATCGCGGAATACGGGTATACTTGAAAATACGATTACCGAAGGATTTGTTATTAAGGATATCCCAAAAAATTTTTCAATCATTTCAGGAGATAGTATCGTGACATCGGGGTATAGTGATTTGTTTCCTGAACACATATTTGTTGGAAGAGTTGCATCTATTTCGCCACTTATCGAAGATTACATTAAATCTGTTCAAGTCGATATTGCTACAGATTTTAACAGTTTAGAAGAGGTATTTATTCTTAGAAAAAATGATTAGGTTACTTATTAATATTCTAATGGGTTTCATCGTACTCTATTTCCAATGGGTGTTTCAAGGTTCAATTTCAATTTTGGGAGCTGTACCAAGTTTTATAGTTATTTATATTGTTTTTACAGGTTTAAAATATGGTAGTATTCAGGCTATTTGGCTCGGTTTATTATTTGGTTTTATTTGGGATGCATTAACGGCAACATCGTTTATTGGCTTAACTGCATTTAGCTTAATTATTACGGGCTATTTTGCAGGGATATTTGAAAAACGTATCGCTCGAATCACTATTTTTTATCGTTTTGGATTGTATTTAACATTTATTAGCGTATTTGAATTTCTCTCAATATTTATTTATTTTCAAAATTCAACGTGGGACTTTGGCGCAGTATTCTTTTTAATTGTCATTCCCAATACCCTTTATACCTATATTGTTACGTTGATTGCTTTTCACTTTTTAGCTGTTGGTGATAAATAATGCTTCAAGGCAGGAATTCAATTCAAGGTTGGAGAGTATTCACGACCTTAGGATTAATATTGCTATTATTTTCTGTTGTAGCAGCTCGTTATTACTGGTTAATGGTCATTAATCATGAAACGTATAATAAAAGAGCAAACGCAAATTATATTCGTGCCGTTCCTATTACCGCCGCGCGAGGAATTATTTTTGATCGAAATAATAATATCTTAGTCGATAATAGTCCTGCTTATTCTGTGGCGGTTATACCTGTTGAAGTCAAAAAATATCCAGAATCACTCAATCGCTTAGGTGAGATCATGGATGTTTCTCTCGATTTGATTGAAAAACGAATCAAACAGAATCAAAGAGGACGATTTGCTCCTGCGATAATATTTTCTCGCGTACCTTTTGAAAAAATTAGCCGTTTGCAGGAAGGACGATTAGAGTTACCGGGTGTTACCTATAGTATTGAGCCCATTCGTTCATATCCAGAACAAGCGGAAATGTCGCATCTTTTAGGATATACGCGTGAAATTGATCAAGATTACTTAAATCGTGTTAAAACAGATGATAATGATTATGAACCAGGTGATGAAGTAGGTTGGAAAGGACTTGAGAAAACCTACGAAGCAGAGTTGCATGGAAGTCGAGGTTATCGCTACATGGAAGTAAATGCTTTAGGTCAAGAAATTGGAGAGAATGAAAACCGACCTCCTATTCATCCTATACCTGGAAATGATTTAAGACTTACGATAGATTTAAATTTCCAAAATATTGTAAGTGAAGCAATAGGTGACAGCTCAGGTGCTATAATAATTATCAACTACAAATCAGGCGAAATATTAACTTATTTAAGTCAACCTGGCTACGAGAGTAGTGTCCTTTCGGGGCGAATAAAAGAAGAAGTGTGGGCTGAGTTGATTAATAATCCTAAAACACCCTTATATGATAGGGTCGTTCAGGGACTCTATCCACCAGGTTCTGTACTCAAACTTGTCGCTGCTACGTATTTATTTGAAAATGAAAAGGAACAAGCAGAGTATAGGTGCACAGGGAAGTTAAAATGGGGAAATCGGGAATTCGGTTGCTGGAAAAAAGTTGGCCATGGAAAAATAAAATTAATGGAAGCCATTGAGCAATCGTGCAATGTTTATTTCTTTAATTCTATCGAAGAAATAGGGTTAGAAAATTGGTCGTTACTGTGTAAAAATTATGGGTTTGGTGAAAATACTGGAATCGATATTTACGGAGAGAAAGATGGAACTGTTCCAGATGAACATTACATGGACGGTCGATACGGCAAAAATAATTGGACAAAAGGCAATTTATTAAATATGGTAATTGGTCAGGGTGATGTTTTAGTAACACCGATTCAGTTAGCACAATATGCGGCTATCATAGCGAATAAGGGAATAAAGTTTGAACCTCATCTAGTAAAAGAAGTCATCTATCACTCTGGGAGAATAAAATTTATTAACCAAAAAAATAGCGAACAAGTTGTGAATGTTTCGGATGAGACGTGGCAAAAGATTCATGAAGGAATGCGACTGGTGGTAAATGGGAAAAAAGGAACCGCAAAATCGGCTCGTCAGAAAAAAATGACAGTCTATGGCAAAACGGGTACATCTCAAAATACTCAAGGTGAAGATCACGCTTGGTTTATAGGTTTTATTGATAATCCAGATTTACCAATTGCTTGGGCAGTGTTGCTTGAAAACGGCGGGTCCGGTGGTGGAAAAGCTGCCCCTTTGATGGGGAAAATATTAGGCAAACTTGGTAAAAATATGTAATGGCTATTTCAAGATTATTAAAAAGGAAATGGAAGTCACTCGACTGGACACAGGTTTTTCTTGTTTCAATTCTAATTTCAATTGGGTTAACGGCACTCTATAGCATCGAATTTCAACAAGCAGGAATCGACAAATCTTTTTTTGCTCGACAAGTTATCTGGAGCCTTTCGGGTATTATCGCTTTCTTTATTGCATTTTTTATTCCTCAAAAAGTTTTATTTAATTTTGCATATGTTTTTTATGGATTTGCCTTGTTACTGCTTATAACGACTGCTTTTATTGGAAGCGGCAGTGTATCGAGATGGATAATGATCGGCTCCGTCGGGTTACAAAGCTCAGAGTTTATGAAAATTGCTCTAATAATTGCCATAGCTCGGTATTTTGCTGATCATAAAATTCAACTTCGCCATTGGAAAGAATTTATTCCACCCATTTTATTAACCCTTGTTCCAGTTATTCTTGTTTTAATTCAACCTGATTTAGGGACGTCTCTAGTTTTTGTAGGCTTGCTTTTTATCGTGATTTTTTGGGGTGGGATTTATCCTCTAAATTATTTTTTATTAATTTCGCCTCTTATTTCTATGATAGCGGTCTTTAATGTTACGGCATTTTTTATATGGATGGCAATATTCGTTCTTGTGTTGGCTGTTAGTAAACCACCCATCATTTGGACGATCGGTAACTTTATTTTAAACATTGGAGTGGGTGGTCTTACGAGTTTGATGTGGGATTTTCTAAAGCCCTATCAACAAAATCGCATACTATCTTTATTTAAACCTGAACTTGATCCTCTTGGGTCAGGATATCAGTTGAGCCAATCACTTACTGCATTCGGTTCGGGTGGGGTATATGGAAAGGGTTTTGGGCAAGGTACTCAAACCCATTTAAAATTTCTTCCTGAGCAACATTCGGATTTTATTATGACAGTTATTGGAGAAGAATTTGGATTCGCCAGTGTCATTTTTGTGATACTGTTACTCACATATTTAATTGCACGAATGATCTATTTTGCGGGTGAAAATAAGTATCGATTCAATAGTATGATGCTTCTGGGAGGTGCCAGTATATTGTTTTTACATAGTTTAGTCAACTTAGGAATGATAGTTGGCCTCTTACCTGTCACCGGAATTCCTTTACCTTTTATTAGCTACGGAGGCTCTTTTTTATTGACGGCGATGATTATTGTAGGTTTAGCAGCTAATATGATCAGTAATGATCGTATGTAATTTGGAAAAAGCCTTTGATGACTATAGGGTTTCCGTTAAATTCGCCGCCATATGATTCAACTTTTTAACTTAGCTTTTGGACTGTCTATGAAAAAACTAAAAAACAAATGCACGATATTGATTTTACTTAGCTTGACATTTTTGTACGCCTGCAGCAGTTCAAAAACGGACGCTGATATCATGACGATTGAAACTCACCAAAAAGAGTTGGATAGTTTGTTGTCAGGATTGGACTCAAAATATAAAGAATTTGAAGTTGAGATTGACGCACTACGAGATACATATGATGAAGATCATAAAACACTTGAAGATTTATATCGATTGAATGCAGAATCGCGTACGAGTATTTCTAATCTCGAAGAAGATATCAAAACGAGGTTTAGCGAAGTCCAGTCAAAGCAATCTTTAAAAGTAGACAAAACTTGGATAAATGGTGTGATTGATTCTTTAAGCAAAGGTCAAGAGGGAAAACTTGCTGAGCTGCAAGTCGTTTATACGAAAGCGCTTGAATTAAGCCAAGAAAAAATGGCAGATAACATGTCTTATCTAGATACTTTAAAAAAAGCCATGCCAGAGGAATCCATTTACATTTTAAAGCAAGATGTTTTGAGTGGTGGAACGCGTTCTACATTTGATTCAACCATGGCAGATTTACAGCTCGCTTTGAATGAACAGGTATTCTATTTACAAAAAGAAATTGATAGAATGAGCCACAATGTTGTCGTTCAGGATAGTTCAATCTATGATATTTTGTCCCAAATGGTTTTGCTTGAAAATAAAATCATTTCGTTGACGAACTCATTTACAGAAATCTTAGGTATGACGGATACGGAAACATTGATTGCAAAAGCAAAACCTAGCCAAAGTGATTATGTACCTGCTACAAGCGTCACGGTGATTGACAAACCCGTAAATGCCATCCAAACAAAGCCACCTGTTAATGCTGAAACATATAAAAATCATTATATTGATGCTTTAAGTTCGTATCAAAACAGAAGTTATGCAGAGGCTGTTAAAGAATTTAAAGTACTTTTAGAGCAAAGCACAAGCCATGATTTAGCTGACAATGCTCAATATTGGATTGGGGAATCTTACTATGGGATGGAAGATTATACCAAAGCTGTAGAAGAATTTACAAAAGTTTTTTCGTTCAATGATAGTAATAAAGCCGATTCAGCACAATTTAAAATTGGCTATTGTTATCTAAACATGAACAACACAAAACAAGCTAAAATTGAATTTCAAAAAGTAATTACGCGCTTTCCTGAAAGTGAGTATGTCGAACGTGTTAATCAGATATTGTCACGTTTATAAAAGGATAAAGGGTTCTAGATGTCCAAGAAAATTTATTTTGTCTCAACAGAAGTGTCTCCATTTGCTGAAGTTACCTCTCTTTCAAAATTCTCAAATCATATCGCTAGCGAGTTCCATGCTAATAAAATAGATTTGCGTGTTTTTACACCACGTTATGGATTTATTAGTGAACGTCGTTATGTTATTCGCGAAGTTATTCGCTTAAAAGACATGGAAACTGATTTTAAAGGTGAAGTTGTGATTGCCTCTGGTAAATCAGCATTTTTACCTCAAACCAAAGTGCAAGTTTATTTTTTAGACTATCCTTTATATTTTGGTTCGAAAAATAAGGCATTATATCGCGTACCAGAAGGTCGGTATAATTCTCGTAATGCTGAGAAATATGGTTTCTTTTCAAAAATTACAATGAAAAATCTTTTGGAGCTTTATTGGCAACCTGATTATATTTTTTGCAATGATTGGACAACAGCGCTTATTCCAATTTTATTAAAAACAATTTGCACTGATGAAGAATTCTTTGACGGAATTAAAACGATACTCAATATTACCAACCCTGAAGAAATGGGAAAATTTGAAGCTAAACATTTGAAAATGCTTGGTATTGATGAATCGCTTATTGAAGGTTACGAAAATAATTTATTAGCGTTAGCTGCAAAATATGCCGATGAAGTCATTGCAACTTCAATTGATGGTCGAGATGTTAGAAAAGAGTTGGAACAAAACACACTGTTCATGGATTCATTGAAAAGCCAAGGTAAAGAGTTGAAGGTGTTTACTGTGGGCGAAGATGAAAATTGGAGTAGTGTTTCGAATGATATTGCTGAACATTTCCAGCTCAATGAGTAGCAATTGATTGTCAAAACAGAATGTTATTAATGGAAAATTAGCCAGGTATAACTCTTGGCTTTTTTAATCTCTGGGGAACTATGCTAAAAAACTATTTAAAATTACTAATACTTGCACTCGCAATAATAATGGCGTCTTGCGAAAATCCACAAGCGGTTAATTCAGAATCGCTGTCAAATAACCCCTTTATAAAATTTGACACGACTTTTCACATAAGTGAATATTCCATGGTTGATGATTCAAGTTTTACTGTCAATGCTAATTCTTTTTTTGTAGGGGAGTTAGTGGGTCGTTCGATGGCAGCAGCCATGCGCTTTTCTATTAGCGACTCTGTATTTGCAACCAACGCTATTCAAGATATCGTCCTAAGTTTTTGGGTTGATAATCGATTTAATGATTCAAATGATTCGCTTTTAGCCAATACGTTTGATTTAGAAATCGCAGTAGAATCTGACATGGAATTATCTTATGATAACATTTCTGTGAAAAACTACGATGCTCAGTTGACATCTCAGGATACTTTAATTGAAGTTTCATTAAATAACCTCGATTTTACCACTTTCTTTGCTGAAGATACGATTTCAGCTGACACTACGCTGGTATTGAGTTTAAACTCCAATACAATGGGAAGTCTATTTGAAATTTATGGACGTAATAATTTACTATTTCAACCCAAACTTACCTTCTCTTATACTTCTTTAGATACAGATACTACAGCGACTTTTTCATTTTTATCTGATTCATTGATTCATTTAACAAATGAATCAAACGATTCCTTACTAGTAGATGAATATTTCTACTTAGAATCGTTTGTTGGACAAAAAATTCAATTTTCAATCAATATAAACATGGACAGTCTCACAAGTCAGCAATTAGCCACATTAAAACACTCTGATTTTGAGCTGGAAATTGACAGTACGGAATCTCGTTTCTTTTATGATTTAAATGCGAATATTGGCTGGAAGCAAACATTGCTACTCACAGAGGAAAAATATCTATCCGCGCAATTAGTCGAGCTAGATAAACCCGCAAATACGTATTCGAATTACACTATCACAAATCTAATTGAGCCGTATTATCCAACAAAGGATAGTTTAATTACTTTGACGCTTAAGTATCGATACATCAATAGTGTACCCGGTAGAATTGCCTTTAAAAAATCAGGAATCCTTTCGAATATTTTTACGAGCTACTCGATAGTTGAGGTTAAATAGATGCGCTACTCCCAATTAATTAAATACTTTCTCATGTTATTCGTATCAACGATTTACGCTCAATCCATTACCAATAATTTTGCCATAGGAAGTTTATCTTCAAACGGAAATGTTTTTGATGCGGCCATCGCACACTCGGGGGTTGCTTTATTAGATACTAATAATTACTCACTTTCAAATCCCGCGTCATGGTATGGTTTTAAAAAAGTTGCTTTTACAACTATTTTTGATGGCCATAATGTCACAATGAACTATGATACGCCGATTTCAAATGGTTTTTCCAGACTAACACAACTTGGTATTTCCTTCCCCTTTGGAAAGCATATTGGCGTTGTCATTGGTTTGGAACCTGTCTCGAACGTTGATGGTTTTATTGAAAATAATTCAGATGAAGTGAATTATTCACAAGCACAATCTGGTGGACTCAAGCGACTTTACACGGGTATAGGTTCACGTTATGGTCAAATTTCTTTCGGTGTTAAATATGGTCTTTTAAGTGGGTATCTCGGACAACGAAAGTTAGCAGCCTATAACGATGACAGTTATCGTTGGGATGCGGTGGAATATGCTGGGAATTCAACAGCAAGTGATATTCAATTGGGTGCCATCTGGGCCGTGAATAACGAAATTAATATTGGACTTAGTTTTTCAACACCTCTAAAACAAATTACATACACGGGCGATGCCCAATATTTTAATTATTCCCGAACGCTCACCAATGATGCCAATTATTTAAATTGGGTTTCCTTCAACAAAGATAATATTTCCAATACTGGATCGAGTTTGACATTTGAAGAAAATATAGATGCGCTCCCTACTGAAATTAATATTGGTACATCAATTCAATTAGGAAAAAAACTTTCCGTACAGCTTGCGATTGATCAAAAAATATTCCCCTCAGAAACAACGAATGGACAGAATGCTTTTCTTGTTCCTGTAGGTTGGAAGATGAACGACTGTTCATCAATTCGCATTGGATTAATTGCGCATGAAAAGCAAAAATATTCCTATAATTATTTTGATAGAATAAAATATGGCGTTGGTTTATACTATGGAAATGATTACGTAACAAATGAATCGAGCGACATATCAAATGTATTTAAAATATCAGGTGGACTTAAATTCCCCCTTAGTAAAGATAAATCAACAATGAGCTTAAGCGGCTATTGGGGAAATCGTAGTAATTTTGGTGATTTACCCTCCGAGGAACTATTGGGATTTAGTTTGGGTATTAGTGTTAATGAAATATGGTTTGTAAAAGCCAAAAGAAGATGAAGGGATTAGAAAGAATGCAAAAGAAATTAGTTTCCATAATAGCAGTGACGATTGTATTAGGAAGCATGGTGTTATCAGCTTGTCAGCCACCAGGTCCGACTCCAGAGGAACAATTGGCCATGGCAAAAGCTCGGAAAGATTCAGTAAAACAAGCCAACGCCAAGAATTGTATGAAATATCTTAGCTTTGGTAATGAATACTATAAAAATAGAAGTTATGAAGATGCTTTGAGAAACTATAATAAACTTTTCCCAATTGAATGTGTTGATGAAAAATTAGCACCTTTTGTATATGTTTACATTGCAAATAGCCATCGCGAATTAGGTAATCTTGATTCAGCTTTATATTATTATGATGAAGGATTGGCTGTATTACCTTCTGATAAATCCTTGCGTGAAAGCAAAATATTTGTTTTAAATAAAATGGATAATCTTGAAGGTGTAATGACTGAAAAAGCACTTTTACTTCATTATGATTCAACCAATATCGACCTAGCTTCTGAATTGCTTGATATGTATTTCACAAATGGAATGTATGAAGAATCGCAACATATGGCTTCTTGGATATTGACAAAAGATAATGAAAATAGAAATGCGTTGAATTTCCTAAGAGAATCAAAAATAGCTCTAGGTGAAGATATTCTTGATGTTCTAAAACAACGTTATGATGATGATACCAGTAACATTGCATCAGCAAGAGATTACGCAGCAGAACTTTTAGATCGAGGCGAATCCGCGATAGCAATGACAGTCCTTGAAAATGCATTGACAAACGCACCTGAAGATATTCGAATATTAAAGGTCCTTTCGGACGTTTATTCTGAAGCAGGACAAGCCAATAAATTAATCAAAACATTGAAAAAATTAATTGAACAAGAACCTAAAGTGGATGCACATTATTATGATTTGACACAAGCCTATGTCAAAGCTGAAAGTTTTAAAAGCGCACTAACATGGGCTGAAGAAGCTATCAATAGAGACAATACTTCAGGACAAGCTTATGCAAATAGAGCAAAAGTTTATGAAGCAATTGCAAATAAATGCATGGGTGGTGTTCCAGATTTTAGTGATAAACTTGTCTTTGCCATGGCATTAGAGGACTATCAAAAGGCTTTAAAATTGGGCTATAGAAAAGTGACATCCAAAATTGAATTTCTTGAACAAGCTCGCGTTCCTCAAAAAGGCGACTGGTTTTTTAATAAAGACGATTATGTCGATAGTCAGGGTAACGCCTCTACCAAAAAAGAATGCTACAATTGGGTAAAGAGAAATATAAAAGCTCCTAAGAATTAGGTTTTAGACGTGCGTATTGCCCTTGGATCGGATCATGCAGGTTTTGAAGCAAAGGAATTATTGATTAAAGCCTTGATTAAAGATGGATTTACTATTCTTGATCAAGGCTGTTTTAATACTGACTCCGTTGACTATCCAGATTTTGCCAAAGCTGTTGGTAAAGTGGTAGTAGAAAAACACGCGGATGGCGGTGTTCTAATTTGTGGAACGGGTATTGGGATGTCAATTGCGGCAAATAAAGTTGACGGAATACGCGCCGCTCTCGTTACTTCAACCGAACATGCGCGTCTTTCCAAAGAACACAATAATGCAAACGTAATCTGTATGGGAGCACGTATGCAAACTGTTTCAGAGATGAAAAACTTTGTGGATGTATGGACAAAGTCTAAATTTGAAGCGGGGAGACATCAACAACGAATTAATAAAATTGAACTAAAGTGAATCGATATGTCTAAATCATTAAAAAATATTGATACTGCAATATTTAACTCAATCGTTCGTGAGCGTAATCGCGAAAACGAAACCTTGGAAATGATTGCCTCTGAGAATTTTGTGAGTCAAGCCGTAATGGAAGCTGCGGGTTCAGTCATGACCAATAAGTACGCCGAAGGTTATCCTGGCAAGCGTTATTATGGTGGTTGTGATGCGGTTGATGAAGCTGAAAATATTGCACGCGAGCGCGTTCAAAAGCTTTTTAACGCCGAATATTCGAATGTGCAACCTCATTCCGGCTCTCAAGCCAATATGGCGGTTTATTTTACATTTGTAAAACCAGGCGATACTGTTTTAGGAATGAACCTCGCTCATGGAGGTCATTTAACACATGGAAGCCATGTAAACTTCTCAGGTAAATTTTACACTATTGTTCCTTACGGAGTCAAGGAGGATACAGGTTACATCGATTACGATCAAGTTCGTGATTTAGCGATGAAGAATAAACCTAAAATGATTATCGCGGGTGGAAGCGCCTATCCAAGACATTATGATTTTAAGTTATTCAGGGAAATTGCGGATGAAGTTGGAGCGTATTTAATGGCAGATGTGGCGCATCCCGCTGGATTAATTGCGGCTGAGGAACATCCTTCACCACTACCATATTGCCACGTTGTGACATCAACGACGCATAAGACCTTACGTGGACCACGAGGTGGACTCATTTTAATGGGCAAAGATTTTGAAAATAGATTTGGAATCGTCGCAGCCAAAAGTGGACGGACAAAAATGATGTCCGAATTAGTTGACGCAATGGTAATGCCTGGCATCCAAGGCGGTCCTTTGATGCATGTCATCGCTGCAAAAGCCGTAGCATTTGGAGAGGCACTTAAACCTGATTTTAAAACATATGCCAAGCAGGTCATTGCCAATTCTAAAACACTCGCGAGAGTTTTGCAGGAAAAAGGATTCTACTTAGTTTCCAACGGAACAGATAATCACTTAGTAT
Source organism: uncultured Fidelibacterota bacterium (assembly GCA_937888365.1). Lineage (GTDB taxonomy): Bacteria > Fidelibacterota > UBA8477 > UBA8477 > JABMPR01 > CALBFA01. The sequence continues at coordinate 26,906 of CALBFA010000104.1, forward strand.
TAATTGATTTAACCAATAAAGGTATTTCTGGGAAAAAAGCTGAACGAGTGTTGGAAGAAGCAGGCATAACCGTGAATAAAAACATGGTTCCCAATGATAAACGAAGTCCCCTCATTACGAGTGGTATTCGTGTCGGAACTGCTGCTTTGACTACACGAGGTTTTGGTGAAAATGAGATGATTCAAATCGGCAATTTTTTTGATAGGGTCCTTTCAAACCCTGATAATGATACGACTATTGCTAAAGTTAGATCAGAAATTTCATCTATTGCAGAAAAATTTCCAATGTACCAAGGGATCTATTAAAAAATGATTTGCCCAAAATGTCAAGCTGATGATACAAAAGTTATAGATTCTCGCGGCGCACAAAATGGCAAAGCCGTTCGACGAAGACGTCAATGTGTTAAATGCAATTTTAGATTTACAACTTTCGAATATGTAGAAGTGCAGGCCTTACTCGTTGTTAAAAGTGACAAGCGTCGTGTGCCTCTGGATCGGGGGAAAATTCTTAAAAGTTTGGTTATTGCCTGTAATAAACGCCCTGTTAGTTATGATGTCTTAATGCAAACGACGAATGATATTATCGCGAGTTTAAATGATAAATCCACTTACGAGATTAAAACCGAAGTCATTGGTGAAGTCGTCATGGAAGCGTTGAAAAAAATTGATGAAATTGCTTACGTGCGATTTGCTTCTGTTTACCGAAAATTTAAAGATATAACAGAATTCAAAGCCGAATTAGAGGATCTCTAACATCTCGATGATTTCCCTCCATAATGTCTCCAAAAGTTTTGACAACATAAATGTCATAAATGATGTTTCACTGCAAGTTATACAGGGACGGAATACCGTCATTATGGGACGATCAGGCGCAGGGAAGAGCGTCCTTTTGAAGCTCATATTACGACTCCTTGAACCTGATAGTGGCGAGATAAAAATTGATAATCTATGCTTAAACAAGATATCAAAATCCGAACTCAATCAACTACGACTTCGATTTGGGACTGTTTTTCAATCCGCAGCTTTATTTGATAGCATGTCAGTTGCGGACAATGTTGGCATTGGCTTAAGATTTTTGAAACGACAGTCCGAAAGCGAAATAAATAAAAAAGTCAATGAATGCTTAGATATGGTCGAGTTGAATAATATTCGAGATAAATATCCTATGCAACTCAGTGGAGGAATGCGAAAGCGCGTAGGTCTTGCACGAGCCGTCGCCATGGACCCTGAATTTATTCTGTATGATGAACCTACGACAGGACTCGATCCTGTGACATCCCGCAGTATCGCTAAATTAATTCGTAAACTTCAAAATGAGTTGAATGTAACAAGTGTTATTGTATCTCATGACCTTCAAACGATTTTCAATGTAGCCGATAAAGTTATTTTATTAAATGAAGGTAAATTTTGTTTTAATGGTACTGTAGAAGCGATTAAATCAAGCGATAATCCTATTGTGATGGAATTTATAAGTGATATGATAAGTGATTGATTTGAAAGAGTCCTTATTCGATATTATTCGATGTCCCGTTACTGGTGGGCGTTTGAGATATGCAACGCATAGTGAAATTAATCCCATTAAAGAAAAAATGAAGGAACTCTATGCTCGTGAAGGAATTGAGTATACGTTGCTTGAAGTATTAGTGAATGTAAAATTGACGTATGCGTACGGCGTTGTGGACCGTATTCCCGTACTACTAGCAGACAAATGCATAGCCTTATGATTCAGCACACAGGTCAGATTAAAAGAAATTGCATGATGTATAGCCCCGCCTATATTCGACGCAAGATGGAAGGAGCCAAATAAGATAGATTGTTAAAGGTTTTTGGAAGAGCTCTATGATCGTAGCTCAAATAATAATGGAAAACCTTGTAATAGTCTAATGATGGCATCAAGCCGGATGATACAAGGTACATTCGGTTTTTTTCTTTGAAGAGGAATAGAAAAATGAAAATTAAAATAAGTCAAATCATATTAATCAGTCTTGTATTTACATCAGGACTCTTGGCCCAAAGTACTGCCAGCGCCCTGTTTTTAATGGTATCACCTGGTGCCCGTGCTGCAGGAATGGGTGAAGCACAGGTCGCTGTTGCAAACGATAGCTATGCCTCATATTGGAATCCTGCTGGCATGGCGTTTCAAAAAGGTTACGAGGCATCACTTATGCATGTTCAATGGCTCCCAGGCCTTGCTGATGACATGTATTATGATTTCGTGGGTGGAAGAGTGCCCTATAAAGATGTCGGCGTTTTTGGTGGACATATTATCTACTTAAATGCTGGAGAACAAATCTGGACCAATGCCCAAAATGAAGTACTTGGATCATTTTATACGTATTTTACGGCTGCGGCAGGAAGCTTTGCAACCATGCTTTCTGAAAAATCTGCAATCGGTCTAAATTTAAAAATAGTTTATCAGCATTTGGCTGACCCTGATATTTACGTCGGTACAGAGAAAACAAACCCTACAGCAACATCCTATGCATTTGATGTTGGCTACTTAAAAAAAGATATATTTAATCGCATCGATTTTGGTTTGATGATCTCCAATATCGGTCCCAAAGTTATTTTTAATGACGAAGCACAAGCTGACCCAATGCCGACAAATTTTAAGGCAGGTTTAAATGTTGCGGTAATTAAGGATACCTATAATAAACTAAATATTACTTATGATATTAACAAAATGCTCGTTGCATCCTACCCTGCAATGGATTGGGATAACGACGGCTTTGTTGGTGGATATGATGAAGAGAAACGCAGTTATATTATCAATGGTAGTGTTGACAAAGGTGACTTTAATAGCGATGGACAAAAAGAAATCGCCCATACGGATTCATGGTATGCTGCTTTAATCACATCTTGGCTTGATGATTGGTATCTTGGCGGAAATAGAGATTTAGACGGTAATCACATCATTGGTGGATATACTGTTGTTGGCGATTCAACAGTTGCTACAACTGGAATAGGATATGGTGAAGCAGGCTACGGCGCATATAATGAATTGGGCAAAAAAGAAGTCGGCAATAAAGATGACTATACTTTCACCAATGAGCTCGAATCTATCGTTCACAATGTTGGTATCGAATACTGGTATAATGACATTTTTGCAGTACGAGGTGGTTTTTACTATGACCAACTTGGTAAAATTTCGGCTCCTACTTATGGTCTTGGTCTCCGTTATGCAAATTATGGCTTTGATTTTGGCTACACTGATGGAAAAGAAGGTCATCCTCTTACCAATACGATGAGATTTTCCCTTACAATAGCTTTCGATTAATCACTTTTTATGGTCAATTTGCAACCTCATAAAATAGGAATTCTATTTTTAATTCTGCTCGGAATTATTCTTCCAAACCTTGCATTTTCAGAAGATTATCAACTTGTTGGAATACGTATTGACTTTAACCTAGATGAAGATTTGGCAACGCCGGGGAATGGTAAATTCGTAAGTACCCTTCCAGATGTTGAAATTTGCTCTGACTTTATTTACGATGAACCTCCTCATGACAAATCATATTTTCAATCTCATTTCCAAGCAGCTAAAAATTACTGGGAAAAAGTCTCGAATAATCAACTCACAATTTCTAAAATGGATGTATTCCCTGCAGGTATCCATCAAGTTTATTCAACGGATACTACCATGCTGTCATTCCATCCATTCCTCGAAGATTATGATGAAACCGAGCTTCTCTTTAAACTTGCGAAACAAGCTATTCTACTTTCAGATGATGATGTTGATTATACGCAATATAATACCGTCATCGTTTTTCATGCAGGATTAGGCGGCGATTTCGATTTCGTACTGGATCCGACACCAGGTTCAATTCCATCAGCATATTTAAATCATGATGACTTAAACGCCTATGGCGGTATCCACGTTGATAATATTGATATCGAATCTGTCATAATATTACCAGAATCTCAAAACTTTCTACAGTTCGAAGAAACGAAAGACCTTTTTGCTGATGCAACGGATCCTTGCTTTTATCAATTTGGATTAAATGGGTCGATGGCTCTAATGTTGGGTTTTCATTTCGGTCTCGATCCCATGTTTGATACAAGTTCTGGGAAATCGCTTCTTGGGAAATTTGTATTAATGGATCAAGGGTCGAATAATTTCCATGGCATCGCGCCAGCGTACCCAAATCCATATACGCGCATCAAAAGAGGATGGATTACACCTCAAAATATTGGAATCGGTGATGAAGTTTCTCTAGCGATTAATTCTGACGTCGCGAAGCTCAATATTAATGAGCATGAATATTATCTCATCGAAAATCATTTACGAAACTTTATTGATCCTTCCCAAATGATAGAAATTATCGATACGCTGCTCCAAGATACCATATCGGTCTTGATTGATGTGAACGGCGTTATCCTAGATGTCGATGAGAATTCAGGTGGAATGCCGGGGAATGGATTGCTAATTTGGCATATTAATGAAAATGCTCGGTACACAGATGAAAATCCAAACGGTGGAGGAGTTCAGCTTGTTGATGTCGTAGAAGCTGACGGAGCACAAGACATTGGCTTTGAAAGTCAGCTTCTTTTCGCTGATTTTTTAACAACAGGTTGGTGGTTTGACTATTGGTTTGGTGGAAATAAGGGTTGGTTCGATCTCAATAAACGATATCCAATTATTGGCGATAGCTTATTAACCTTTAATAATGCTACGAATCCATCAACAAAAACTTCAGAGGGTTTACCAACGTATTTAGGTATTGAAAATATTTCGAGAGTTAGTTCGGTGATGACTTTTAATGTGACTTCGACACGGAAAATAAACACAGATTCGCTCTACAAAATTGCCGGAATATTCAAGAATATTGACAAAGAATTCATTGTTGAATTAGATGAAAATATGCATCAGTTAAATATGTATCTCATCGATGCTTTCAACATTCCATTACTTCAATCTTCGTTGACGATTCCAACAGTACTGGACAATGATACACTTTTTATGAAGGATGAATTCCTATTTTTCCAAAATAATCAAATTTTAAGAATCTATAATTTGAAGACATTGGAATTTAATGCTTTTGAAGGCACTATTATTTCAGAACCTGCTTTAATGGACAGTATTTTTTATTTTGCAAAAACATTGAATAATAATACAACAAGTTATACAATTGATCAATCGACATTACATGCCATTGACTCAACTTTAATGACCTCGGACAATGTAAAATTGATGCCTTATTATAAAGCTGATGGCGGAACGTCACTTGCTTATTTAATGGAATCTGAACTACATATTGGCAGTTCGGTGATTTCGTCAATTCATTCCGCAAAAAATATCAATATGGAAATAGGAAACGCCCATTTCTCTAAATTTATGGCCCTGACAACAGGCGATGATCTATTACTTTTAGACGCTTTAGGAAATATTGAACTCACTTTGGAGAATGTGGAAAATTATTTGCCACTACCCATTAGCCAATCTCGTCTTGGTTTTATAACATGGAAAAATGACGAAATAAAAGCATTTGATTGGGATGGTCATTCCTTGTCAAATTTTCCAGTTCATATCGATGATATGATTGATGATGTTTTGATTTCTATCAACAACCATACGAATGAAGCGAACATTATAGTATTATTTGTAGATGCTTATATCGTCATCGATATCAACGGAAAAATAGTTGATAAAGCTTATACGGGTTTTAATGCCGATGTGTTTGGTAAATATTTATTTTTGTCCGATGGCTCAAGTTTAATGTCGTTTCCCTTCCTGGATAATTCTGATTATTTGTGGGAAACGCCAAAACAAGTCAGCGCTCATTACGTCCTTGCGAATGAAACATTTTCCGCAGATTTGTTAGACAAAAGCAAAACATATAATTATCCAAATCCAGTCGATGGTTCTTTCACAACGATTCGCTCGTGGGTAGGTGATGCATCAGCAATGTCTATTGAATTCTATAGCTTAACGGGGCATCTCGTGGATAAAGTATCATTATCCGATCTAAATCGAAATGCTGTCAATGAATGGGATTGGAATGTTTCAGACATTCAAAATGGCGTCTATTACGCAAATATTCGCGTAAAGGCATCCAATAGGGAAGAGAATAAGATTATTAAAATAGCCATCACGCATTAGACATAATGAGAAATAATATTTCGTTTAAAATACTAAGTTTACTTGTATCCGTATCAACTATTGTGTTTGGGCAATATGGATATAATCATCCAGAATTAGTATGGAATACCATTGAAGGCGAGCATTTTATTGTTCATTATCATCAAGGCACTGAATGGACGGCTAATGAGGCACTTTTTGTAGCAGAAGACATATATCCTGCAATTACAGGACTTTACGGCTATGAACCTGAGTCAAAAACGCATCTCATTATCAAAGATACTGATGATTTTGCCAACGGCGGTGCTTATTATTTTGATAATAAAATTGAAATTTGGGCGATGCCTCTAGATTACGAATTGCGGGGATCGCACTACTGGCTGCGCGATGTCATTTCTCACGAATTTACACACATTATTAGCTTGAGAGCTTCACGAAAATTAAGTGGTAATATGCCTGCAGGTTATTTCCAAATTGTTCAATACGAGCCTGACAAGCGCGATGACGTGCTTTACGGCTACCCAAACGGGCTTATAGCGTATCCATTGCCGAGTGTTACCGTGCCAATGTGGTGGGCAGAAGGGATCGCACAACATCAATCCAATGACAAACGTTTTGATTATTGGGATTCTGTACGTGATATGTTAACCCGTGATAGAATTCATCACGGAAAACTATTCACATTTGCCGAAATGGATGGATTCGGAAAAGAAGGAATAGGCAACGAAAGTGTTTATAATCAAGGATTTATGTTTGTCAATTATCTCGCAAAAAGGTTCGGAGAACAAGTATTACAAGACATCACCAACTATATTTCCAATCCAATGTCTTTTAATTTTTATGCGGGTATTGCGTCCGTAACAGGTCATTCTGCTCAATCGCTCTATGATGATTGGGTTCAAGAAATGAATCTTGACTACGAAAGTATTCTCAAATCACGTTCCCTCTCCAATATTAATATGATTCAAAAAGAAGGCATTGAAAATAGAGATCCTAAAATTCGTCCTGAGACATCAGAATTAACCTATATATCGAATTCTGGGCAATCTTATATGTCTTTGACACATCTAGAAAAGTATGTCGATGGTGAACATACTGAATTAGTCTTATCTGCCGAAGGATATGATTGGTCGCCGAATGGAAACGAACTCGTCGTCGTTAAAAAAGAATTTTATGATGGCCCATTTCCAGGCTCTGAAAAGCATGATCATTCGCTTATCCCACATGAAACATGTGAACGTTGTTTAGCTTTTCATTATTCGGGGTCAAAATATCGTGATGTTTTTATCTATTCTGGTGAAGATTTTAAAGATGAAATTCAAATTACATCTGGAGCTCGTGCAAAATATCCAGCTTGGAGTCCTAAGGACAGTTTAATCGCGTTTATAAATTTGCGTGATGGAACAAACAATATTTGTACCGTCGAATCGAAAGAAAATGGTGTTATAATTCAGCTCACAGATTTCCTCCCCGGAACCCAAGTTTATACGCTCAATTTCTCTCCAGATGGAAGACACATTATTTATGACTATACACGGGGATTTAATCGCGATATCGCCATATTAGACATCAAAACACGCGAAATTGAAATCGTTACGAATCAAAAATGGGACGAACGGATGCCTTATTGGGCAAATGATTCGACAGTGTATTATTCAGATGACAGAACAAGTATTTTTAATATTTATCAATACAATCTTAACTCAAAAGAATTAACCCAAATAACGAATGTCGTTGGTGGAGCCTTTACACCTTATCTTGACAATGATACGCTATACTTTTCGTTATTTGATGATTGTGGATTTAATATTGTTTCTCTCGAGAAAAACGAATTTAATAATATGAGTTCTGAAATTTCAGATGTTTACACTAATCGCATTTTAGACGTAAAGTGGGAAGCCCACCAAACAACGAAAAATCAACATCCTTATACAATTCAATATGGTCCAATGTTTTTGGTGCCGCGTGTTCAAATCGATATTGATCAAAATAAGCACAAGACGAATCCTAAAATCGGTATGTATTTTTTCTCTAATGAGATTTTAAATAATTATACCGTATTAGGTGGTGCGGATATTGGTCTCAACCGGGATATGGATTTATTCTTTATCACCGAATTTAAGAAATTATGGCCAACACTTTCTGCCGAAGTGTATTATATGAAACGCCACACGCGAGAAGAGCTTATTTATGGCGTCTATCCTGCCGAGGCCGATTTAACTTTTACACTTGTTCAAGGCGTCTTTTCAGCCATCGGTGTTTTGCCAGGCGGACATCTTATTACAGCTGATATTAAAGCTGCAAATTACAATACAGCAATCGGAACACATTTAGTTGAAGGCCTCCAAGGTGGCGGAACGAGTTATGATTATTTCCGAGGATATGATTATGGTCTACGATGGAAACTCAATCGAATTGCTCTTCGTCGCGAGCGAAATATAAATCCATCAGGATATACAATTGACACCAGCATACGGAAAAATCATCATGATTTTCTGGACACCTATGGCTATAACGAAGATACGGGATTATGGAGCGATATTTACAATACTTTTGTATATCATAATATCAATATTTCCGCATTCTATGGTCATTTAATGTCAAACAAAAAGAATGTTGTATTGTCCAGTAAACTTGATTTAGCTTTTATTGATGACTCTCATATTGACGATTTCTTTTGGGAATTTGGTGGCGGGATGCCTGGTTTAAGGGGTTATCCATTTTATAGTATGAATGGAACGCGCAAAGTTTTATCCTCCACGATGCTTCGATTCCCTTTAGCCCGCGACATATTTAAAAAGTTTGGACATTATACACTACAAAATATTTATGTGGGTTTTGAAGGACAAATTGGTAGTACATGGCAAGGACAAAATGCTAAATGGAATGACTCAGATTTAAAACAAATTATTTCAAATGATGTCTCTAGCGCCGTCTGGCTACGAGATTTAGGAAGTCAACTTCGTGTGAGTGGATTCTCCTTTTATGCCTTTCCAACGGCTTTTGAATTTGGAGCATATTATGGAATTGATACCTATCATTGGGAAGATTCAAACTCTACCGATACAATTGAGTACGGTAAAGAATGGCGTTATTATTGGAAATTACTTTTCCAATTTGATTAAAGGAATTTGTGTATGAGATTATTTTTGATTTTATTAATCAGTATTCAATTATTAAATGCAGGCATGTTTGATAAATCGGAAAATGAAATGACACGTTTCAAGTATTTTTATCAAGATTCCACAACAAATGAACCTGAAAAAGAAATCGTTCCAAAACCTATATTATTTACAAAAGCGAAGCAAAAACAGCTCTTTAAATCGGCTATTTTACCCGGTTGGGGTCAGTATAGTAATCAAAACAAAGGCAAAGCTATGCTTTTTGCCGCCATTGAAGTGACATCAATTGTAGCCTATTTTAATTATTATAATAATGCTAAAGATATTGAAATAGAATTTAAAGCCTATGCCGACGAGCATTGGGATTACAATCATTATTTTAATAGCATAAGCTATGAAGATGGCGTTGCTAAAACTGCCTGTGGCGTTATTGTAACGCATCCCATGACGGCGTTAAAAGACCATCATTATTATGAAAATATTAGTAAATATGATGAATTCGTCTGTGGTTGGGATGATGTAAGCGAAAAGTTCGAAGGTGAAAATGGTGTTGTATATACGCCTAACAAAGTCGTATATATAGACATGCGTACAGAGTCAAATCGGATTTATCGTCAAGCGACTATGATGACAACAGCATTGCTTTTTAATCATGTGTTCTCAGCACTAGATGCAGCCATATTTGGTAAAGATCCAAGCGATTCAATATTATCACAAAATACATCCATATCACTAAACCCTATAGATAGTTCAAAGCTACTTAAACTGGAGATACGATTTTGAAAAAAATACTAATCATTCTTTTAATCCTAAGTCAAATATTAATAAATGCATGCGCCAATAAAACAAAATCGTTTACAGCAGATGATATGTCTGAAATGTTCAAAAAAGGCATGACGTATTATGAGAAAGAAAATTGGTTAAAAGCTGAAGAGACATTTACATATATCGTGTATAATGACCCAGGTGGTGTGTATGCGGATGACGCTCAATTTTATTTAGGTGAGACAGCTTTTAACAAAGAAGAATATTTAACGGCAATTGATGAATACAGACGTTTAGTAAGAAGATGGCCAAACTCAGAATTTACCAATACGGCCTACTGGCGCAAAACAGAAGCCCTTGTTGCATTGTCACCGGACTATCGCCGTGCATCAGAGCCTACCGAACGTGCCTTGGCAAGTGTTTATGAATTTTTGGAACGATATCCTGATTCAGAATACAACGATAAAGCCCAAGAACTGATTCAGGAATTAAAGAATAAAATGGCCAATAAATTATTTGACGCTGGTAACTTGTATCGAACTTTAGAATATTTTGATTCGGCGCTTGTTTATTTCATTGCGGTCCAAGAAGAATTCCCAGAAAGTGAATTTATGGATGCATCCATACTTTATGAAGCTTTATGTCTTAGCAAATTAGGTCAAAAAGACGAAAGTATACTTAAATTAGAACTCATTAATCAAGAAAATTTATCATTGAAAGAAAAAGCAATGTTTAATTCATTACATGGAAAATAATAGCTTCATACTGCAGGGTTTTCCCTTTTGAAAATGTGCCTCTTTGGAGGGACGTTTGATCCTCCGCATAATGCTCATTTCATTATTGCCGAAGCGATTCGCGAGAGTCTTGATTTAAATAAAATTATTTTTATACCCGCATATATACCTCCACATAAGCAAGTAGCATCTAAAATTTCATCTATCGAACATCGACTCCAAATGCTTAAACTTTGCGTTTCTAAAAATGAGCATTTTGATATTTCGACGATAGAAATTGATAGGGGAGGTATTTCTTATACAATTGACACCATTCGCGCCTTTAAAAAGCTTTATAATTTTTCATCGAAAGAGTTACATTTTCTTGTAGGTAGTGATAGTTTAAAGTATTTTAAAAAATGGCGTGATTGGGAAGCTATTTTAAATGAAGCGCAAGTTATCGTAGCAAGAAGACCAAGATTTGAAAAATCAGACATTGATTCTGATTTAATCGAAAAAGTCATCTTTTTAAATTTGCCCAGAATCGAGATATCAAGTACCGAAATACGTGAACGCGCATTAGAAAGGCAAATGATGTCATTTTATCTACCAGAAGATGTAAAAGATTATATCGAGAAAAATAATCTATATCCGCAAAAGAGTTTGCATGTTTAGTAGTATAGGTCTTTATGGCAATATCGTTGTTATTCTCATTAGCATAGCGATGTTGTATTTTGGTGCAGATGGGCTTGTCCGCGGGGGTGGTCATATTGCCCAACGACTTGGTATTAGACCATTTGTGATTGGATTAACAATCGTTGCATTTGGAACATCTTTACCCGAATTTATTGTAAGTCTTATTGCAAATGTATGGAAAGATAGCGCGAGTATCGCCATTGGAAATATTATCGGAAGCAATATTACCAATATCGGTCTCGTATTGGGTTTAAGCGCAATTATTTTTCCTGTCGTTGTCCATTTTCATTCTGTATTGAAACAATTGCTATTTCTACTGATAGTGGGAATTCTATTCTATGCCTTAGCTCTCGATGGCAACATATCTCGAATTGAAGGCTTTGTCATGATATCATTGCTTATAATTTATGTCTACTATTTATTTAGAAATCCAAATGAAGTCGAACTTGACAATATTGATGAAGATCTTTCTAGTCCTTTTAAAGATGCCATTACTGTTATTCTTGGTAGTATAGCATTATCCATTGGTGCATGGTTGTTCGTGGAAAGTGGTGTGTGGATTGCCGAAGAATTCCATATTTCAAAACTTGTTATAGGACTCACTATAATCGCCCTCGGGACATCACTACCTGAATTAGCAACTTCATTAATGGCTGCCTATAAAAAAGAAGGTGAGATGTCAATTGGTAATATTATAGGCTCTAATATTTTTAATATTTTATTCATTATGGGGGGTGTGGCGTTTGTTAAACCACTATCTGTATTTGAAACAAAAATAATAAATGGCGTAGAATTATCGATTTTCCCACATATCCAATATATTGTTATGTTGGGGTTCGGTCTCATTTTAATTCCCTTTTCTATAAAGAATAGAATAGGTCGTTTTTACGGTACAATTCTTGTCCTCGGTTACGTTCTTTTTAACATAAAAATTATCTTTTTTTCGTGATGACTTTGGCCGATCCAAAATTGATTCAACCTTATGAGCGATTGGCATTTTATTATGATGAGCTTATGGATTATATAGATTATATAGACTGGACCGATTTAATAGTCGAAGGCCTGAAAGACCTTATTCCTGGCAAAAATATTCTTGATGTCTCATGCGGAACCGGAACAATGTGCTATCATTTATCAGCTTTGGGATATGAAGTGTCAGGAGTAGATTCCAGTCTAAAGATGGTAGAATTGGCGAAAAGTAAATATTCAAATCTTCGTTTTAGCGTTGGTGATATGCGAAATATTCAACTAACAAATCTCACATTTGACGCCATATTAAATGTTCATGATGGCTTGAATTATTTACATAATCTGGACGATATTTTAGCATTCTTAACAAACTCAAAATCAATGCTTTCGCAAGATGGCGTCCTCGTATTCGATGTTGCCACACCGCGTCTTTGTCGTCAACATTTTAATGAATTCATCGAAATCCACGCGTCTGAAGAGAATGTTTGGGAAAGACACACTCACTATGATGCAAGAAAAAAACTCGTGCAATCTGACTTTATTTTTTTAGACGCTGACGGTCACGCAACAGAAAAAGAAACGCATCTTCAAATTGCCTACAATTTAAAAGAAGTAAATTCATTTTTGGAGCTTAGTCCTTTTAAAACATGGGATATATTTGACGAAGAAACTCTAGAAATTGCTGATGAAAACACGGAACGTTTGATTATTTTTGCGCAATAATGACGATGATTAATTTTAATAATGTGACACTACAATACGATTCAGGAGCGACCATTCGCAACGTCAATTTTTCACTCAAGCGTGGAGAATTTGCCTATTTAATTGGTCCATCTGGTTCTGGGAAATCATCCATACTTCGAATGATTTATATGGATTTATTCCCGAATATTGGGGAAGTAAAAGTTGGTGACTTTAATTGCAATACGATTAAAAGACGTCATATACCCAAATTAAGACGAAAAGTTGGAATGATATTTCAGGACTATCTTCTATTAAACGATAGGAATGTATATCAAAACGTCTCCCTAGCATTGGAGATTCAAGGCGTAAAGACGAAAGAAATTGAACGCCGAGTTCATCGTGCTTTAAATGAAGTCGGTCTCTTGCAAAAGAAAACTCAATTCCCTTATGAACTTTCAGGTGGGGAGCAACAGCGAGTCTCTATCGCGCGAGCCGTCGTCAAAGACCCCCTCGTTCTTTTAGCGGATGAACCAACGGGAAATCTCGATTATGGTGTGTCCCTAGAGATATTAAAACTCTTATGGCGATTCCATGAAAAAGGTACCGCCGTCATCATGGCAACACATAACCTAGAATTAATTCGCGACTATCCTGCACGTACGTTACGCATTTCAAATGGAATTATAAAAGGTGACGTTACGCCATGACAATGGGCTTTATATTACGTGAAGGCTTAACCGGTTTTAAAAAAGCCCGAATGCCGTTTATGTCAGGTGTTGTGACTATTATGTTGGCGACGCTCATGATCGGAACCGCAATATTAGCAGGCGACAATGCGCTTATTTTCATCAAAAATTTACAAGCGGAATTTGATATTGAAATATTTTTTCAAGCAAATACTCCGTCGGAAAAGATTCAAATTACCGCAGAATATATAGCCAATCACAATAGTGTTTCGGCATTTCAATATGTATCTAGTGATGATGCCGCCAATATTTTTAAAGAAGAATTCGGTGAAGATATTTATATAATATTAGACTATAATCCTTTACCTGCTTCAATTCGTGTGAGTTTCAAAGAAGAGTATCGATATTTACATCATGTAAACCAAATTATCGATTCTGTGACAGCATTAGGTTATATTGAGAATATATCATTTAAAAAAGATCTATTCTTAAGACTTCAAAAGACATTGAATTTATTTATGCTCGCCAGTGGCGGAGTTGTTGTACTCTTGATTTTAGGCGCTGTAATGGTAACAGCCAATATGTCTCGCCTTATCATTTTAGCACGATTTGATTTTATAGAAACCATGCGTCTAATCGGTGCATCAGATTCTATTATTAAAGCTCCATTTCTTCTTGATGGCTCATTGCAGGGATTTATTGGTGGTTCATTGGCTATTGGTGCAATTTATGGATTATTTCAACTTGTCGTCCATAATTTAGGAAGCGAAATTATTTTATCCGATATTATCAATCAACCTATCCTCATGATAGGTCTGATAGCTTTTGCCGTTATTTTAGGAATACTTGGTAGCTATCGAGCTGCTCGCCGCTTTGTAAAACTCGTTATTTAGACATCCATATTCAACTATATAAGTTTATTTAAACCTTGCCACTAGGGTAGGGTAAAATTATTATAATCGCGTATGATAAAAACAAGTAAATACAGTAAATACAATAATATTAATAAGCAAAAGATAACCCGGCTGTCAATGCGTCAGGTAAATATTTTCTTAATTCAATTCGTAAATTAATTCAATACTCAAAAAGGTATTCAAGCATATCCAGGAGAAACACGCAGAATGTCTGAAAAAAAAGTCGACAATAAAAATTTAGAAGAAAATGAATCTTCAAAAGATAAATTAAAGTCTAGCTCAAGTAAAAAAAGTAAACAAGAGACAAAAGCAGGAAAAGCATTTAAAAAGTTAGAAAAAGATTATCATGAACTGCAAGGAAAGTATGAAACCGCCATTTTAGAAACTCAATTCGCAAACGAAAAAATGTTGCGAGTCGTTGCTGAATATGACAATATGAAAAAGCGTCAGGCAAAAGAGTCAATTCGGGTGTTAGACTATGAAAAAATGAAGATGGCAAAATCCCTCTTACCCGTCGTTGATAATTTAGAGCGCTCAGCTGCATTTACCGCAAAAGAAGCGAATGTTGAATCTATGTCAAATGGTACAAAACTTGTCTTAGAAATGTTTTTAAAAATATTGAAGGATGAATTTGAAGTTGTTGCATTTGAGTCCCTCGATTGTCAATTTAATCCCGAAAAACATGACGCAATGACAATGATAGCTTCGGATAAAAAAAGTGGCATTATCATTGAAGAATATGAAAAAGGCTACTATTTGGGTGAGGTCGTTCTTCGTCATGCTAAAGTAGCAGTGAGTGAATAAATGAGTAAAAGAGATTATTATGAAATCTTAGGCGTTTTAAAAAATGCAACGAAAGATGAAATAAAAAAAGCCTATAAAAAGGCTGCAATTAAGTTCCATCCCGATAAAAATCCTGGAGATAAATCAGCCGAGGAAAAATTTAAAGAATCTGCAGAAGCCTATTCGGTACTGAGTGACCAAGATAAGAAGAGTCGTTACGACCAGTTTGGTCATGATGGCCTAAGAGGAAGCGGTGGAGGAGGATTCAGCGGTTTCGGTGGTCAAGGGATGTCTATGGACGATATCTTTAGCCAATTCGGAGACTTATTTGGTGGTGGTGGTTTCGGCGACATTTTTGGTGGCCGAAGCACAAGTCGAAGATCAAGTGGAACGGGAAGCGATTTGAAAATTCGTCTTCCAATGACATTAGAAGAAATTGCCACCGGCGTAACAAAAACGATTAAAGTAAAACGTCAGGAAATATGTGATACGTGTGGTGGCGTTGGAGCCATGCATAGCTCGGATATTATTACATGTTCAACGTGTCATGGAGCAGGAGAAGTTCAACAAGTTTCGCGATCTATGTTTGGCCAATTTGTAAATGTTCAACCTTGTCCACATTGCAATGGTCGCGGAAAAACAGTTCGGAATCCATGTAGTACGTGTCATGGAGAAGGCGTCACGAAAAAAGACGCTGCAGTCGAAGCCAATATTCCCGCTGGTGTTTCAAATGGAAATTATTTGACGATGCGAGGCGAGGGGAATAAAGGGAAAAAAGGATCAGCGGCGGGAAGTCTTATCATTGTAGTTTCTGAAAAAGAACATGAATTATTTATGCGTTCAGGCAATGATGTTGTAATTGAACTCGATGTACCTATTTATAATGCTGTTTTAGGAGACAAAATTGAAGTACCGACTCTTTATGGCAAAGTGAAAATGAAAATTCCTCCAGGTACATCATCTGGCAAAATTCTACGATTGAGAGGGAAGGGTATTCCTCACTTAAATAGTCATATGAGTGGTGACCAACTTGTTTCAATTCGAGTAAATATCCCCAATAATCCTACACACCAAGAGAAAGTGCTTTATGAAGAATTGAAGTCGATAGGCGAAAAGGGCCATCGGGGAAAAACTGAATATAGAAAGCCTCAAGTATAATAATTATTATGATCAGTATGACCAAATCGGAAAAAACAGCACTCCTTTTTTTAACGATAACTTTTATTATTGGTTTAGCTATTCGACAGTATCAGAACATTCAGGTTAAAAAATCGTTTTCAAAAGAAAATCCTGTCGAAATAATAATCGAATCTTCTAAAATCAATAATATTGAGAATATAGAATCAGATGATAAATCCGTTGCGAATACTCAAGATAAACAACAGGTTATTAATATAAATACAGCTGATATTTCAGCCTTATCTTCTTTAAAAGGCATTGGGCCATCTTTGGGAAAAAGAATTATAGAATATCGAAATACTCATGGCGCCTTTGCAAATAAAGAAGATATTATGCTCGTGAAAGGCATTGGCGAAAAACTATATCAAATAAATACAAATGCTATTACTATACATGACTAAGGAGGCCTTGTGCAAAGGGACATATTTTCAAATCATACTTACAATACTGCTGTAATTGTTGTACTCATTATAGCTTTTTTTGCTGTTTTCTTTTTACCTACTTCGATTTGGAATGATGAAGATAGTCTTAGAGACGAATCGCGCTTTAGAATGAATGCTATTACGCAAGCCGAGCGTTTGAACTATATGTTAACCGAAAATTTTACCTCCGATGTTAACAAGTTATTTGCCACTTTATCACGCGTTAGAGACTCTGTTGAAAAAGCTGAATCAGATACTAATTACACGTATTTAGGTTTGAAAAAGTTGGGTTTTGAAAACCAAACCATTAATATTAATGTAACAGATGAATTTCTAAAAATGTACAATGATTATCATTTACGAATTTTTGAAAGAACAAAACCTAGCCACTATTTCAATGATGAGGAAACCAACAGATTTGTAGAATTAGCGTTTTCGAAGGTAAGCGATACATTTATTGGGAATCAAACCATCGAGTTTGATAGCGCGTCCTATCAAGTAAGTATTCCAGAGAAATTTGAGATATTATATCAAAATATTAATTTTCAACTATTCAATGTTTTAACAAAATCAGTAACGAAAGATTCCTCCTTTGCAAACTCATTGGTTCGTGCTGTAATTGATACTTTAAGGAAGAATCCTACACTAAAAGAAACGATATCATTCTCTAATTTATGGACAGCTGCTGTTCCAATTGATTATAGCGTCAGAGCTAATTTCTCAGAAAATTTTGAAAATTCAAAGGCTCCATTAAAGAAGAATTTTAAAATTAATGCCATCGATTCGATAAATTTTGGTAAAGAGTTGTGGAATATTGCACTCGATACATTTTTGACATATCAAGATATTCCCGAGGGATTCAATATTATTTTTGTTGACAGTTTAGGCGATTCTTCCAATGTCCCTGTCAAAATTGACTATGAAGGCATGATGGCTTCTGTCGATAAAAGACGCAATGTATTGTATCAAAATATTTCGGGTGGATTTAATGAACCCGCTCCAACCATTGCGAAACGAATGATTGCGATGGTTTTAGACTCACTTGATAATCCTGCGTTCTCAGGCGAAGGCACTATTCAGATGGATTTAACCGACGTTGAATTTTCTATTCGTCTTGATCCAGTCATCATAAAAAATAAAAATAAATTCTATCTCAATATTTGTACGGACTATTTGCAACCTCGCTTGAGTACCGTTGACAATTATGCTGCAAGTTTTGAGGCCGTAGAGCATATTGCGGATTCCCTCATGAAGAAAAATGATTATTATGGGAGTCAAGTTGTTAAAACCGTCGAAGACATATTTCATATTAATATTTATAAATCGTTTTTTAGAGACTATGATAATATGAATATCGCAGCGATTCAAATGCTTACTCAAAACTATAGCAATAATTTTATGCATAATTATACAGTTCTTCAAAAATTACAGGATAGTTTATCCATCGATACAATTGATTTTAATGGGGAGAAAACTATCTATTTGGCAGGTGATACTTTGTCGATACTTGTAAAACCTGACTATGCTGCCGTATATGATTCAATGTTTGTTGTCTATCGAGACACAGTGATAAAAATTCAAGACACGACTTTCTTTGGTGTCTGGGATAGAGGAAGCATTACGACGACAACGATTCCTGATTCTCTAATGTTACCATTTCTTGTTCAATCCGATTCGGGACAAATCTATAAATATGATTTTGCCGACTCGACTCTCGAAATAGATGTTCCTGATTTCGGGGCAGATAAAGTTGAACGGGCATTCTTTAAGGGTGATTTATATCTCGTTGGATTTAATAAAGATAGCCTCGTTTACGATGCTCAAATAATTCTAAACGATGAATTATTTGTCGAAGATAGCTCTCAGTTGCATGAATATAGTGTGGTGTCGCCTCAGTTCGTTTCGGGCACGCTTACCAAAAAAAGCTTAATGGCAAAAGACTCTTTTTATGCGTGGATTGATACTTCTGTAGCACCAAAGTTTACGAAAATAACATTGGGTACCTATTATACTCCAACGAACGAATGGCAATTTTGCCCCGTTTCAAAACGACCCTTTCGCGTGACAATTCGTAATAATGTAAACTTAACTGTTGAATCGCCGTTGGATCATCCCATCGAAACATCACGGTATTTATTCTTTACTCAAATTGATACATTTCATGGACAAATCGTCGATGGTGAAATGAGTTGGGTAAAATAAGATACGCCTGAACGATGCTATCGGTTTTATTTACTGAATCAGAATTACGCTTTTCTCAAGTCGTAGATTTTAGAGGCGAACCCTATGTCGAAAGTTTTGGGGTTATTCCGTTTAGTGACATTATTAAAGTTGATAACGCTAGTATAACACTAACGTGGGCCGAAAGTCTCAAAAACTTACACAAAAAATTAGGATATCCAGAAAAGAAAATAATTGCTGTGTTTCCAGCCCAGTCATTTTCTTATTGTTTTCAAATGGTCGATGCGGCGTTACCAGAGAATGAGAAAATTAGATTTTTAAAT
This sequence comes from uncultured Fidelibacterota bacterium, assembly GCA_937888365.1. Lineage (GTDB taxonomy): Bacteria > Fidelibacterota > UBA8477 > UBA8477 > JABMPR01 > CALBFA01. The sequence goes on from CALBFA010000104.1 coordinate 46,421, forward strand.
TGGCAAGGCCATGAAATACTGGATTTTAACAATGACTCCGACACCTTAGTTCATCAAAAATTATCGCGTGTTGATAGTAGTGAATTATTCATTTCTGTAGCGTTTCCCACAAGCCTAAAGGACAATTTATCAACCGCTTGTGAACGAAGTGAATTTCAAATAACGGAGCTTATTTTTGATATTCAAGGTATGGGTCAACTATTACAATATGGTCAATTATTTGATCATGAAAATACATATTGCTTGAATATCGACAAACATTCGAATCATTATTTAATAAAATTTCATCAAAATGAACTCGCTGGCGTAATTGATTTAAAACTGCAAAATAATGGCGTTTTGCGTCCCTTGTTGTATAGAGGGAATCAAATCAAAGCGGAATCAGAAGTTAAATATTTTAGCGACGTCATTAAGGGTGTGGCCGATTTTAAAGATAGTTCTGATAGAAGAGTCATCTTTAATGGTAGAAATCCGGATGAAGATAGCTCTCATGCCTACGGCTATGATTTTTCTGGAATATTTAATTTTAGACATTCAATCGAAGGAAAAAATCTCAATCAATTTGCCTCTACCTTAGGAGCTTTAGTTCCAGGAATATTAGTGCGGTTTGAATGAAAATTGATTTTTGGAATATTAGCTATCGTATTGAACCCGTTCCCTTTGGAAAAAGTTTTAATAAAGGTGATGGCTTTGATGGTGAGGCTTTAGATGAAGACGTAATTCCAACCTTGTCTAAAGTCATTGAAAGACGAAAAAATAACGCACAAAAGAAACAATTAAAGACCAAAACAAACAAACCAGGTAAGTCGAAAAAGAAACCCGTAATATGGCTTATATTGCTTGTATTCATTGCTTCTATTTGGATGAATATTGATAAACTTAAAACTTATTATTTCAGTAAAATCAACAGCTCAAGTCAAAATATCAATGTTATAGACAGCTTAATACTTGCTGATAGTTTGTCCAAAGTTATTGGGAATGAAGTTTTAGATGACGATGTCTTCAACCAGCTTATGCCCGTAAGCGACTCACTCGATAAGTTGAGCGAGAAAGTGTTAGACACGACTGAAAATGCCATCCAAAAAGATGAAAACATCCTACTTGAGCCGGAAAAAATATATGATTCGAGACTCAGTTATAATCAATTTAGTTTTATGAGTAAAATACTATGTAACACGGTTGATGCCCAATCCATAGATTTAAACTATCTACAAAATAAACTAGATATTTCACTTCAAAATTATAAGAATAGTACAGCAATAGAAAAAATCCTAGCAGCAACATTCGAGAGACAGCCCCATTTAAATATCACGGGCAACAATCTTGATATTGCAGGTGATGCAAAATTTAAATTACATCAAATATCAAATAATAATCAATTATTCACTTTAATTGATGTATTGGATGCTTTCATTTTACCGTACGAAAATATGCTTATGAGCATTGATATGCCAATACCTCAGCCAGGCTCAAACCAGATCATTACGCTTGATTTCAATGGGGCGCAAATGGAAATGTGTTCTATGTTCTATGATTGGTCATTAATCAACGCAGAATTGACCGTAAAATCAATTAAAGCTAGAGGTCATAAAAACGATTTAAAAACGACACTCGTTTTTGAATTCATGGAATAGGATTTCATGTCGAGTATCGTAGCTGGGAAGTTTAAGGGACATCCTCTACCCAATACAAAATTGGGTCAGGTCCGGCCAACTAGCAACCGTACAAGAACTATTTTATTTGATACATTAGGGTCCTTACAGGGTGACAATGTTTTAGATTTATTTAGTGGTCTAGGAACGCTTGGATTTGAAGCTATGAGTCGTGGAGCCGAAAAATTGACCAGCATTGATCAGGATTATAAATACATCAAATTACAAAAAGAATGGATTTCATTACATAAGCTCGACATTGCATTTTCATCTCGAAAAGGCAATGTAAATCATATTATAAAATCTCTAGACAATAAATATGATACCATATTTGTTGACCCACCTTATCAATTTGAGCCAGACAACGATTTTTGGCGTAATTTATTTAATCTTGTTTCAGAGAATGGAAGAGTCGTTTATGAAGCCGGAACTGAATCTAAATTGAATATCCCGGATGAAATAATATCATTACTCATAAAAGAAAAAACAGCCGGCCAAACGCGTTTGCTATTTTTTGAGAAAGGATAAATATGAAAAAAGCAATTTATCCAGGTACATTTGACCCGATTACACTTGGACACATTGACATAATCGAGCGATCGGCTTTGCTATTTGATGAAGTCGTTGTCGCAATCGGAAAAAATGTAGGGAAGAAACCTCTTTTCTCGGAAGAAGAGCGAATGGACATGATTCAACGTACGACCAAACATATTCCAAATGTAACAGTCGATTCATTCTCGGGTCTTGTCGTGGATTATGCTCGCGATATTCAAGCAAATGTTATGATTCGTGGATTACGCGCGATGAGTGACTTTGAGTTCGAATTTCAAATGGCTTTAGTCAATCGAACTTTGAATAATAATATGGTGCAAGTATTCCTTATGCCTCATGAGGCTTACACGCATCTTAATTCTACGGTCGTTCGAGAGGTGGCCAGTTTTAACGGCGATACAAGTCCATTTGTATCAGCATATGTTGTAAAAAAATTGAAAGAGAAGTATAAAGATTTATGAGTTTTTTAAATTCAATTCACGAAAAAGCAAAACGTGCGAACAAAGTAGTCATACTTCCTGAAGGCGAAGATCCACGAATCATTAAAGCCGCCCGTGTTTTAATGGATGAGGGTATTTGCGCTGTTACTATTTTAGGGAAAAAGAATACAATATTATTGAGCGCCAGTGATGCAGGCATCAATACAAACGGCATCGAGATTATCGACCCGAGTAATGATTTACAATTAAATCGTTACGCCGATGATTATTACGAAAATAGAAAACACAAGGGTGTTAAGCCATCCGAAGCACTTACAACACTTCGCGACAATGTTTTTTTTGCAGCTGCAATGCTTAAAGACAATAGAGCCGACGTATGTATAGCAGGTGCGACACACGCGACGTCTCATGTCATGCGAGCCGCTATTCAGATACTGGGTCTGAAGGAAGGTTTTCGAACTGTCTCAAGCTCCTTTATAATGATGAGCCCCGATGAAGAACACATTTATTCTTTTGGTGACTGCGCCGTGATACCGAAACCAACAGTAGAACAATTAGCAGATATTGCCATTAGTTCGGCTGATACGTTTAGTAAACTCACAGGTAAAGTCGCCCAAGTTGCATTTTTGAGTTTTTCTACGAAAGGAAGCGCACTACATCCTGACGTTGATTTTGTTAAAAAAGCGATGAATATTGCTATTGAAAAAGCACCTAACTTGAACATTGACGGCGAATTGCAATTAGATGCTGCTATTGTGCCTTCTGTGGGCATTAAAAAGGCGAAGGGTAGCATGGTTGCGGGTAAAGCGAATGTTCTTGTATTTCCTGATTTAAATGCGGGAAATATCGGTTACAAGTTAACACAGCGATTAGGTGGCTTTGAAGCAATTGGCCCCATTATTCAAGGTCTGTCAAAGCCCATGCATGATTTAAGCCGTGGATGCTCTTGGGAAGATATTGTGAATTTATCATGCATTGCCATTATTCAAGCTGGTCGTTAAGTATGCCGACGTATGATTACAAATGTGATAGCTGTGGAGAAATTGAAGTCTTTCAACGCATGTCGGACAGTAAATTAACACAATGTCCAAACTGTGGAGGAAATATTTCAAAATTAGTGAGCCGTGGAGGTGGGATTATTTTTAAGGGTTCCGGCTTTTACGAGACGGATTATAAAAAGAAGAATAAATCGACGGTAACTAAATCAGAATCATCACCAAAAGCACCCAGTAAACACTCTGAAAAACAATTAGATAAAAAATAGATTAGGAAAAATTATGTCACAAAAAATAATTTGGACTCAAACAGATGAAGCGCCAGCAATGGCAACTTATTCGTTGCTCCCCATTGTCAATGCATTTACAAAAGCGGCAGGTGTTGTTGTCGAAAAAAGAGACATTTCATTGTCGGGAAGAATTATTGCCGCATTTCCCGAGCGATTAGAAAAAAATCAAATAATTGAAGATGAACTTTCAAAACTTGGTGCATTAGCACAACGTCCAGAAGCCAATATCATTAAGTTACCGAACATTTCGGCTTCATTGCCTCAACTGAAAGCAGCCATTAAAGAATTACAAGATAAGGGTTATCATATTCCTAACTATCCAGAAAATCCTCAAACTGACGAAGAAAAAGCTCTGCTGGGAAGATTTACAAAACTCCTCGGTTCAGCCGTCAATCCAATATTAAGAGAAGGAAATTCTGATAGACGTGGCCCAGCGGCTGTTAAAAATTATGCAAAGAAATTTCCACATCCAATGGGGGAATGGGACAAGGCATGTAAATCACATGTTGCAACGATGACAACAGGCGATTTTAGGTTTAATGAAGTTTCAAAGACGATTGATAAAGACACCATTGCTAAAATTTCATTTATTGATAAAGATGGCAATGAGACAGTATTAAAAGAAGCCACTCAACTTTCCGCGGGAGAAGTCGTAGATGCAACGTATATGAGCATCAATGCCCTTAGAAAATTCTTGACGGAGCAAATTGAGGATGCGAAAGGAAAAGGGGTTTTATTTTCCTTACACATGAAGGCTACGATGATGAAAGTATCTGATCCGATTATTTTTGGCCATTGTGTCAAAGTATTCTATAAAGATGTTATTGAAAAACACGCAGAAATCATTGAGGAACTCGGTGTTAATTTTAACAATGGTTTAGGCGATTTATATACGAAAATTGAAGGAATAGACGCTGTTAAAAAAGCTGAAATAGAAGCTGACATAATGGCGCTTTATAATGCGATGCCTGATTTAGCGATGGTGGATTCTGACAAAGGCATCACCAACCTACATGTACCATCGGATGTTATTATTGATGCCTCAATGCCAGCGGCGATTCGTGCATCTGGGCAAATGTGGAATAAAGCGGGCAAACAGCAGGATACAAAATTTACGATTCCTGATAGCACGTATGCGCCGCTGTACCAAGCGACCATCGAAAATTGTATTGAATTTGGGAAATTTGATGTTACCACAATTGGCACAGTTCCCAATGTGGGTTTGATGGCTCAAAAAGCAGAAGAATACGGCTCACATCCCACAACATTTGAGTCACCTGCGGATGGAAAAATGTTTGTAAGCGATTCGGACGGGAATGTTATTCATTCGACGGATGTTGAGAGTGGTGATATTTGGCGAATGGTGATGGTAAAAGATGCGGCGATTCGTGATTGGGTTAAGCTCGCTGTAAATCGCGCACGCGCGACAGGTTGGCCAGCTATTTTTTGGTTAGATGAAGATCGCGCTCATACGCGAGAATTGTTGAAGAAAGTTAATCTTTACTTAAAAGATTATGATACGGCTGGTTTAGATATTCGCACTTTATCTGTTAAAGACGCAGCGAAACTATCGTTTGATAGAATGAGAGCCGGATTAAATACAATTTCTGTAACAGGCAACATTTTAAGAGATTATAATACTGATTTATTCCCAATCATTGAATTAGGAACATCCGCTAAAATGCTCTCTATTGTTCCATTGATGAAGGGCGGCGGACTCTACGAAACAGGTGCAGGCGGTTCAGCTCCAAAACATGTACAGCAGCTTTTAAAAGAAAATCATTTACGTTGGGATTCTTTAGGCGAATTCTTAGCACTTGTTCCGTCACTTGAGCAACTTGCAGCGTCAGGGAATAAAACGGCATCTGTTCTCGCTGAAACCCTCGATTTGGCGACATCAAAACTTTTAGAGAATAACAAATCGCCTAAAAGAATATGTAATACAATAGACAATCGAGGGAGTCATTTTTATTTAGCAATGTATTGGGCTGAAGCGTTAGCAAATCAAACTGAAAATAGAGAATTAGCAGACAAATTTGTGCAAATAGCCCAAGAATTAGAAAATAATGAAAATAAAATACTAGATGAATTACTCTCTGTTCAAGGTAAACCAGCTGACATAGGCGGATATTATTTTCCTAATGATATTAAAGTCAATAACGTTATGCGTCCAAGTAACACACTCAACAAAATTGTTGATTCTTTCAGCAATTTGTTTAAATAGTCTTTAACAAAAATAAAAATAAAAGGGTCTCAATAAGGCCCTTTTTTAAATTAACGAGGAGGTCATCGTTGACTATGAATTTAAGCAAGATCGGAATTTCAGAATCTGTAAAGGTTTTACGAAATCTTTCAGGAAAAACCTTGTGTGATATTTCAGTCAAAAATAATCAAGGTAAATATTCAAAAACGGGAGCTTTACTAGTCTATACCGGAAAACATACGGGAAGAGCGGCAAAAGATAGATGGCTTGTGAAAGAAGAAAAAACATCAGATTTAGTCAACTGGAATAAAACGCATCAGGCTATATCAGAAGATAATTTTGATAAACTTTATGCGTTGATTACAAGCTATTTATCTAAAAAAGAACAAGTCTATATGTTTGATGGTCGAGTCGGTGCCGATATAAAGACATCAAAAAAGGTACGCGCTATTAGCGAATATCCTCATCAAGCGTTTTTTATATCAAAGCTACTTCGACAAGCGAGTGAAAAAGAACTTGAGAATTTTGAAGAAGAATTACTCATGATTTCAGCCTCCGATTTACTTGTTGATAATTATAAGGACTATGGACTTAATTCAGGGACATTTATCGTGACCCATTTAACGAAAAACATAGTCATCATAGGTGGAACACATTATGCTGGAGAACGCAAAAAATCGGCATTCTCCTGGATGAATTTTATTTTACCTGATAATGACGTTTGCCCAATGCATTGCTCTGCCAATGTGGGACATGATGACAAAGTGGCCATTTTCTTTGGACTTTCAGGAACGGGTAAAACGACGCTTTCGGCTGATGAAAATCGTTTCCTAATAGGCGACGATGAACATGGTTGGACCGCTGATGGTTCGGTTTTTAATATGGAAGGCGGATGTTACGCAAAAGGCATTGATTTAGACAAAGCCAATGAACCTATCATTTGGAACGCTATTAAAGAAGGGTCAATGGTTGAAAATGTAGTTGAAAAAGCTGGAATTAATGATCTTGATTTTGATTTTTCAGACACATCATTTACGCAAAATTCACGTATCGCGTACGGAATGGAAAATGTTCCGAATCGTATAGATTCAGGCGTTGGTAAAGGTGTTAAGACAATCATTTTCCTAACTGCTGATGCATCAGGTACGATTCCACCCGTTGCGAAATTGAATATCGATGAAGCCAAATATCATTACATCTCTGGTTACACATCAAAATTAGCTGGAACTGAAATAGGCGTGACGGAACCTGTCACAACATTTTCTGCTTATTTTGGAGAACCATTTTTTGCGAGAAAACCAATGGTGTATGCTAATATATTAGCTAAGAGAATTGAAGAAAATCCAGGTGTCTCTGTATTTCTAATTAACACTGGCTGGAATGGAAAAGGGAAGCGTATTTCCTTACCGAATACACGAGCCATTGTTACAGCTGCACTGGACGGAAAATTAGATAAGGTAGAGTATAAAAATCACAGCATATTCAAATTTGCTGTTCCAAAGAGTTGCCCAGGATTATCAGATCAAAGCATATTAGACCCAACACATTCATGGGCTGATAAAGATTTGTATTGGGAAAGTGCAAAAAAGCTAGCAGTAAAATTCTCTGAAAACATTAAAAAATTTAATGATTTGACGGATGAAGTAATCGTAGCCGGACCCCATAGATAGTCTCAAAAACATAAAAATAAAGCCACTCGTTATGAGTGGCTTTATTGTATCTAAAAAGTAGATCGATTTAATTTAATATTATCTTACAGGTAATCATTAGATGATCTGAATACCCACCAAGGTATTGACCTCCACCAAACATTCGAAAAGGCGCACCCTCATATTTCCCTGATTGATTAATAAGGTAAGAGGGCATATTGGGTAGAGTCGAATTCGTTTGCCATGAAAAACCTTTTTTATCAAGCATCCCTTGAGACACAATAATTTGATCTAATACACCCCATTCGCCACCATAAGCATGTGTCCCTTGACCCGGTGTTTCATGAAGATGCCAAGTTGTGTTGAATAGATCGCTAGGTAATAATACTTCAGGTGATTCCTTTGCCGAAAGAACTTCGTAAATGGAAGGCATATTTGGATAATCATTCAAATCACCCATGACAATAATATCTGCATTGGGTTGGGTGGCTTCGATAAGGTTAATTCGATCACGCAAAGTCTGGGCTGCAATACGTCGCTTTGCATCTGTCTTTTTGCTTCCACCGTAATGCGAAGGCCAATGGTTGACAAATACATAAAGCTTTGCATCGCTATTTTCATCAATAGGCATAAACACACCCTCAATTATTTCTCGACTTGTATCTTTATAACCTAAGGGAATGCGATGAAAATAAGTTCCAACCAATTTAAATCGAGATGCATCATACAATAATGCGGCGTCAATTCCTCGCTCATCCGGTGAATCACGATGGATGATTTGATAGTTACGATTGAGTTTTGAATTTAGGGCGTTTAGAACCTCAATATTTTCAATTTCGGCAAAACCGAGAATATCGGGACCTCGTGTTTCGTTCACATCATTGATGGCTCCCGAAAGTAGTTCAATTTTATATCTGAGTCTTTCAGGAGTCCATTCATATTGTCCTGTTGGTGTGAATTCATCGTCTTTAGTTTGAGGATCATCGATGGTGTCAAACAGATTTTCAACATTCCAAAACGCTATAAAATAAGTGGACATCGGTCCACAATATATTTGTGAACCGAATAGTATAAATAGTATTAAGATGCGCCTCAAAGGCTTCATTACATTTCTTTTTCCGCGAGAAGTAATTTACGCTCGTCAAACATTCCAGATTCCCATAAATCTTGTGTCATATAGACGACACCTTCGTCGTTATGAGGCGTCCCGTACGTGCTGTGAACAGATTTTAGTCCACCAAGCCACCAACGATTATCGGAGATATAAACAAGGTCACCGACTTCAGCGGCCATCAATTCCATAGCTTTTTGAGAAAATCTTAATTCGGATGGCTCTGAATCGATAAGTTTATAACTCACTTTAACTTTTTCACCGTCACGGTCATTGGGCTTACTTCCTTTAAATAATTCTCGAGCCGTTTCAAGAGTCCAAGTTGTAAGTCCTGCGATTTCCGCATCCGTTTTTGATTTTGTAAAGAATGTGACAATAACACCCACAGAAATACAAGCCAAAGTATTGTACAGAGCCCTTATGTATGAATAGGGGTGACCAATATCCATCGTAATACCATGGTCAAAAGGAGCTATAAATGTTGCTGGATAATGACCTCCAATAAAAATAAGAATAGCGCCGCCAATAAAGGTCGAGATTGCCGCGGCCGTTGTATAGCGTTTCCAAAAAATACCAAGAAAAATGGCTACTACGAGAGGTGGCGTTAATGTGCTGTGAAAAAATCCATGTGCCTGATATAGTGTCGGGAAACTTGCGAAGAAGACAACTGAGCCTGCTCCAATGACGGTTGTGACAGCACTGATAATCATTGCAGCTTTTAAGTAATGTTTGTCATCTTTATCTTTAACGATTGGTTTATAAATATCGTTGATAACAACGGCTGCAACGGCGTTGATAAGCGTATCAACTGTTGACATCAAAGCGGCAGCGACGGCGGCTATCATAAATGCAAAAAGAACTTCTGACGTCGTAATAAGTGATGCTACATACGTAAAAACGTGATCAAGCTTGATGGCGGCATCCCATTTTTCAGGCGTTAATATGCTAATGGATTTACCAATCCAACCGGCATTTGATACTACAATAGTTGAAATTGGGAGTAAAAATAACACGTTAAAAGCCGCGGCTTTCCGACCTTCATGGACAGATTTAGTCGCCATAAAACGCATAATCAAGCCTTGATTCATAAAGAGAAAACCAACACTTCCTGCCACACCATCTTGCCAAAAAATACCAACAAAATTGAAATCAGGTGGCTGGTTAAAATGAGCCAGGGGTAATTTAAAATCAGGGGGCAATGAATTCCAGAAAATATCGAAACCACCAATGAAATTAATACCCATAATGAAAATAAGTATGCCTGCAAAAATAAGTATAAAGCCTTGTGCAAGGTCTGTGAAAATTACCGCTGTTTGTCCACCAAATGTAATATAAATACCTGCTATTACAGCAACGACGCCAATTATAGTATATAAATCCCATCCCAATAAAGGCTCGAGAGTTTTGCCCATGGTTAAAAAGCCGATAGCAATATAGCCTATCATATAAAGCAATAATGCGATTGTGGCTAATATCCTTACATTAGATCCGAATCTCTTTTGGAAATAGTCAGGAATTGATTTTACACGTGTGTAATACACGATTGGAAGCCATCCAAAAAGGAAAAATGGCATAAAAAACCAGTCGTTTAAATAGGTCATGGTTGAGGAAAAACCATGCTCAAATGCTTTAGATGAATATTTTAAAAATGAGTGAGAGCCGACACCTGTTGCGACAATAGACATCGTGATAAGCCACCATGAGAATCGACGTCCACTAAAAAAGAAATCGGATGTAGTTTTATTATATTTTGCGAAATAGGAACCAAATCCAAGAATAAGTACAAAATATCCTATAATAATTGTCCAGAAAATTGGAGAAGTTTGTATTGCTGTTTCCATTATTTTCTCCTACCAGTTAAGTGCGGCGTATGTTAAAAAAAAGTGCATTCCGAGGTAATAAAAATAGCCAAAAAATAAAATGGCAAACCATTGACGATGCTTTTTTAATGAAAGATTAATTGATTTAGCTTTGAAAATGATAAACATTCCGATAAAGAAAATGATTCCACCAACCCCGTAAAGATAAAGGAATGGCGCCCATGTTCTGAGAAAAGGTAAGGCTATAGTTGTTTCGTTCATTGTATCAAATCTCCCTTGTTTTTGATGGCAGAAAGTAAAATAGGAAAGTGTGAATCAAACAATATTCGAGAATTATTGGTCGATTTATTTGAGTCAATCGTTCACTCAATAATTTTTATAATTATTTTGACACAATCAAGATTTAAAGGCGAAGTTTTTTATTAAGGTATGTATATTTATGCTGGCAAAGTATTTGCTCATTGAGCCTTGTGAAATCAATAAAAATGAATACTTATAAAAATGGATGTTGTCATCTGCAGTGAACGGAATATTTTTATATTACAAAATAGAAGAGGAGTAAACAAATATGGCTAAATCTCGAGGTTTTGTCGCTGTTAATACGGAAGAGTGTAAGGGATGCAAACTTTGCGTAGATGCTTGCCCTGTTGATGTACTTTCAATATCGAGCCTATTCAATGTTCATGGTTACAATCATGCAGAATATGAAGGTCAAGGTTGTACTGGTTGCGGTGTATGTTTTTATGCGTGCCCTGAACCAGGCGCATTAGTTGTGTTTAAAAACTGGGAAAAGGTACGGATGAATTATCACGTGATAGAAAAAGATATTGTTATTCCACTTCAAATTAAAGATGCCAAAAAAGGTATCGCCATGAGTGAAGATGGTGCTTTTGAAGTCGATTTATCGCAATTTAAAAATTTACATTTTACGGAGTAATAAATGGCAAAACAATTAATTAAAGGCAATGAGGCCATCGTAAAAGGCGCAATCCTAGCAGGATGCCGAGCCTATTTTGGATATCCCATAACACCTGCAAGTGAAATCGCTCATGCAGCGGCGCGATATATGCCTCTTGTCGGTGGAACGTTTCTTCAAGCTGAAAGTGAAATCGCAGCAATCAATATGGTTTATGGTTCCGCAGGTACGGGCATGAGAGTTATGACAGCTTCCTCAAGTCCTGGTATGAGTTTAAAACAAGAAGGTATTTCCTATATAGCCGGCGCTGAATTGCCCTGTGTTATTGTTGATATCATGAGGGCTGGACCTGGTTTAGGCAATATCGCTCCTGAACAAAGTGATTATCACCAGATGGTTAAAGGCGGTGGTCATGGTAATTATAAAAATATCGTATTAGCGCCCAATTCTGCTCAAGAAATGTGTGATCTTACGATTCTTGCCTTCGATTTAGCCGATAAATATAGAAATCCTGCTGTTGTTTTGGCAGATGGCTTTATCGGGCAAATGATGGAACCGGTACAGTTCCCTGAACCTACCACCGAATTTATTGACAAAAATTGGGTCGTAAGAGGCATCAATGAAGATAGAGAAAATCTAATCTCCTCTATAGAAATTGATCCCGATGATTTAGAACGACATAATGAAAAATTACAAAAGAAATATGCTTTTATTGCACATAAAGAAGTGCGAGTAGAAACCTATGAAATAGAAGATGCTGAGTATGTTCTAATCGGTTACGGCATCGTCTCAAGATTAATACAGACGGCAGTTGATCAACTTCGTAACGAAGGTGTAAAAGTGGGTATGTTGCGTCCTATTACATTGATGCCTTTCCCAACAGAAATTATTTCAAAACTTGGTGATAATCCAAATATTAAAGGCATATTTGTCTCTGAATTAAGCAATGGTCAAATGGTCGAAGATGTTCGACTTGCTATTAATGGTCGGAAAAAAGTATGGTTCCATGGGCGAATGGGTGGCAATATACCCACAACACAAGAATTAGTTGATGAACTAAAAAAACATATGAAAGAGCAATCATGAGCGGTCAAATATTAAGCAAATCCTCAGGTTTTTTTGATGATTATATTCATAAACCAGGAGAAGATAAATCTTCAACACATTATTGTCCCGGTTGCGGACATGGTATCCTTCACAAATTAATCGCTGAAGCTTTAGTCGATAATGATGCCACAGAAAAAGCCGTATTCGTTAGTCCAGTGGGCTGCTCCGTATTCGCATATTATTATTTTAATGCCGGAAATTTTCAGGCAGCTCATGGACGAGCTCCAGCTGTCGCCACAGGCATTAAACGTTCATTACCTGATTCGGTTGTTATTTCGTATCAAGGCGATGGTGATCTTGCGGCTATTGGTGGGAACGAAATATTGCACGCCGCAAACCGTGGTGAAGCGATTAGCGTTTTCTTTGTGAATAACGGAATCTACGGCATGACAGGGGGGCAGATGGCGCCTACAACATTGGTGGGTACAAAGACCACAACAACGCCCTATGGACGTACCTTACGCAACGAAGGCTATCCCATTCAAATGGCTGAAATAATAGCATCTTTAAAAGCACCTGTATATGTTGAGCGCGTCATGATGGCTGATACAAAATCAATAAATGCAGCACGCAAGGCTGTGCGTAAAGCCATCAAAAATCAAGTTGAGAAAAAAGGTTTTTCCTTTGTTGAGATATTATCTACCTGTCCAACGGGATGGAAAATGACGCCGGTTCAATCACAAGAATGGTTGATCTCGACTTATCAAGAGCATTTTCCTCTGGGTGTATTGAAAGATATTTCTGACCAAGTCGAGCCCTTAAACTTAGATCACAACTATGCAGAGTTATCGCAAGTGCCAACACTTATTGATCTTCCTAAAGAAAACTTTGAAGTCCATAAAGAAAATATTCCAGACGTCGTTGATGAAGAAATTATAGTCGCTGGTTTTGGCGGACAAGGTGTTTTGACTTTAGGCGTTTGGCTTAGTGAGATGGGAATGCGTGAAGACTTGAATGTTTCATGGATTCCATCATATGGTCCAGAGATGCGTGGGGGAACGGCAAATTGTAATGTAAAAATGTCGACGAAACGTATTGGAGCTCCCGTAATAGCACATCCAACGGTGCTTATTGTCATGAACAAACCTAGTCTTGATAAATACGGTGAAACCTTAGTAGAAAATGGCATTATGTTGTATGATAGCTCATTAATGGGTGATGACTTAGAGCGAACAGATATCGTTAAAATTCCAGTTCCTGCTACGAAAATTGCAAACGAACTTGGCAATACTCGCATCAGTAATGTGATATTCTTAGGTGTGTTAACAGGTTTATCGGATTTCTTAGATGAATCGGTTGTAAGAAACACATTGCCAATGATCTTTAAAAAACGACATTTACTTGACATCAATTTAAAAGCTTTTGAGAGAGGTTTAGAAATATCAAGAGCTTATAAAAAATAAAGGGGGTTAAGATGGCAGTCAAAATTTCGAAGATTTTATTCGCTACTGATTTTAGCGAATCCGCTAATCATGCATTGAGTTATGCTGTTGATTTGATGAAAAAATACAATGCGAAACTTCTGATATTACATGTCATCGAACCCATCATAACTCCTGTTGACTTCGCTTGGGGAACGTATAATTACCCAGATATTGAAAAACAAGTGAGAGAATTTGCAGAAGAGAAAATGAAAACTCTTGTTGTTGAGTCTCTACCCGATGGATGTCAGTGCGAAACTGAAATCATTTTGGGGAAACCGTGGCGAGAAGTTGTCACCTATAGTCGTGAAAATTCAATCGACCTCATTGTACTTGCTTCACATGGTCAAAGTGGCATTAGCCATGCAATATTTGGAAGCACTGCAGAAAAAATAATTCGAAAATCGTCGTGTCCTGTTTTTACTATAAAACACCCTGAAGCTGAATATGAAAGGCCTTAAGGGCGACTCATTATTTGCATAATAGGCAGAGACATTGGCTAGAATATTCTGTAATTAATTGCGTTAATCTAGACAATGATTCTCCTTGTAAAAACAGGTATTGTGATATTTCATAAAATAATTAGGCTACATGCATCAATAGAAGAGGAAGAATTGTGAAGCATTGTATTATATCTCTATTTCTAATCGCAACGGCAATGTTGCTTATAGCATCACCCGTAATGGCTGAAGAGCATGGGACTACGCTAGGGACACACGAAAATGTTGTTGAAAGTAGCCATGAGAATTCTGGAGAAAGTCAATTACCACCTATTTGGCTCGTTGCTCCATTTGTATTATTGCTTCTCATGATTGCTACTGGACCTTTGTTTTATCCCCATTTTTGGGAACATCAATATCCAAAAATTGCAATTAGTTTAGGCGTAATCGTCGCTTTTTACTACGGTTTTATCATGGATCATGGAACCTTGTTTCTACTTCATACGCTTGAAGAATACATCTCTTTTATCGCCCTGCTAACGGCATTATTTGTAGCCTCTGGTGGCATACTCATTAAAATTGATAAAAAGGGAACGCCTCTAGTGAATGGTGCTTTATTACTAGTTGGAGCTGTTTTATCAAATTTTATTGGAACGACAGGTGCATCAATGTTATTAATACGTCCTTTTATGCGTATCAATGATGGTCGATTAAAGCCATATCATATCATATTCTTTATTTTTGTTGTGAGTAATATCGGTGGTGGATTGACGCCCATTGGCGATCCTCCTTTATTCTTAGGTTTTCTAAAAGGCGTACCTTTCTTTTGGGTTATCGGACACGTTTGGCATATTTGGCTCATAACTGTTCTTAGCGTAGTCGGCGTTTTCTATGTTTTGGATGTAAGCAATAAAAATAATGGAGTCGAGGCTTCCTATTCGGGAAAAATTAAAATTGTAGGATCAAAGAATTTCTTCTATTTAGGTATCGTTATTTTGTCTGTTTTCATGGACCCGGCAGTCATTAGCGGTTTTCCAAGTTTGCAAAAAATGTTTCATGTCCCCTTTGGGATTCGCGAAATTGTAATGTTTGCTGTTGCTTACTTAGCTTATACTAATGCCGATAAAGAAGCTTTAAGAGGTAATGAGTTTAACTTTGAACCTATTAAAGAAGTCGCTTATTTGTTTGTGGGTATTTTTGCAACGATGATTCCAGCTCTTCAACTAATTGGAGATTTTGCCAAAAATAATGCTGCATCCCTTAATATTTCAAAATTCTATTGGTTTACTGGAAGTTTATCAGGTGTCCTTGATAACGCACCAACTTACTTAAATTTTCAAGCTGCGGCTTTAGGTAAATTTGGTATGGATATTGGCAGTGTTTCAGATGTCAACACCTTCGCAGGGGGTGTTTCTTCGCCAGTACCAGGCGACCAAAATTCAGTTCTTTATTTGATGGCTATATCAGTAGCCGCCGTATTTTTTGGTGCAATGACCTATATTGGAAATGCGCCGAACTTCATGGTAAAAAATATTGCAGAACAAGCTGGAGTCGATGTCCCAAGTTTTATGGGCTACATTTTTAAATATTCATTGCCAATTCTATTGCCAATATTTGCAGTAGTTGGGTTAATATTTTTTAATTATTAAACGGAGAAATAACGATGAGCTTAAGTTTTATTGATGCCATACAACATTCTAAACACGGATTAGTTAAAAAAAATACGCTTTTTCTTCCCTTTCATATGGAATTGATGTATATATGGATAGGAAAGGATATGTCACTCCTTTCAATACCTGACATTATTACTGACTTTTATAGTCTTAAAGCAGAAATCAATGTACACGAGGATGAAAAATATACACAAATTGTGTTTTTGAAACATTCAAATCTGCATCGAGAATTTGATCATTATAAAGGACACATAATTTTTCATTGTGCCGAAAAAGGTGCGGATATTTTTCTAAAAGAAAATCGTCATTTTATTAAAATCAGTTTCCATGGAGATACCGAAACCATCTTTTTTGAACTGATTGATAATCCATTAAATCTATAAGTACGAATTAATATTTATTAATATGATAAGTTTGTGGGTTTGGGTTTTAGGGTTTTCAATTTTCTTAATACTTGACTCGATCACCGATAATAGACAAAAACATATTTTCGCATTTGCAGGTATTGGTATATCTATTTTTGCACATTTAATTTATTACATCACTTATCCTGAGAATATTTGGACTTATCCAGCGCTCGGCGTCATATTACTCATCGTTTCATTGAGTTCTCAATTTTCTGGAACACCCCGAAATTCAGGAATGCTCTATGCCGTTCTTTTTTTAATTCCACTTATAACGCTCATTAAAAAATATGATGCAATCCTCAATTCTGAGAATGCTTTAATTTTAACTATATCAATTTTTTCGGTTTTAATATTAATCATTCATTCCCTTATTTATGAAGCTAAAAATGATCTGAAATCTAAAGTCAACTTTATCAATTTACCGATATTGACTATGCTCATAACGGGGATTATTGTTCTGAACTTATTTAATGCGAATCCGTTATTTATTTCTCTTTTATGGATATTAGCAATTCTATATCATGTTGAAAGGAAAGTGTGGAATACTTATTATCCAATCCCTTTACTCATTGTAACGACATATTTAATCTTTTTAACATTACCTAATTATCCATATATTGGATCAAATTCTGATAGTATTTCGGTCTTATTTCCCTCCATTGCGATGGCCCTTTTTGCAGCTTTTTTTCTTTGGATGATTTTGTTTACTAATCAAATATCAAAAATAGTATTTTACACCTTATTGGCATCCAAATTTATTTTGATCTATAATGCATGGATGAGTGGTGCTGGGAGTGAATATATTGAAAGGATGACGTTTTTTCATACGATGCTTTCACTTGCATTATACGCTTTAACTGTTCAACTAGATAGCTCTGTAAATCAGACACTTACATACGATAGTTTAAAAGGATTATTAATCAATAGAACCCGCGTTATCCTTTTGTGGTTTCTTTTGTTCGCATTGATCTGGATGCAGCCTTTACACTTAATCACAGGGAGTCTTTTTTTATTATTGCTTAATGGATGTTACATATTGGTGGGAATGGGAATACTTACAAAATTATTCCTAATGTCACGAAAATCCAGTCATCAAGACTATAGTATCATTCGTCCTTCTTTAGGTATATGGATTTCAAGTTTATTTGTCATCCTAGCTTATATATCAAACATCATAACAGATTCGGAATATTTAAATGCGAATTTCTAAAGTTTACACACGCAATGGTGACCTAGGTAATACTCGTTTAGCCAACGGAAAAGAAGTCCCAAAGGACTATGTTAGCATTCATGCCTATGGTGATATTGACGAATTGAATAGCATTTTAGGTTTTGTTCAAACATTAAACCTAAGTGACAAAAGCAAGGAAATTATACAAACTATTCAGAATGTATTATTTAATGTAGGTGGTGAATTGTCTTTCGATGGTGAAATGCAGCTTATTCATTCAATAGACGTTGAAAAAATTGAAAAATGGATTGATGAAATAAATGGACATCTTTTGCCTTTAAAAGAGTTCATCATTCCAGGTGGCTCAGCCGAAGCTGCACAATTACATATTGCCAGAAGTGTTGCACGACGGGCAGAACGAAGCATTCTCAAAATTCAAGACTGGCAAACAAAGCATCTAGAATTATTTAAATATGTAAATCGCCTATCTGATTTATTATTCGTGATGGCTCGATATGAAAATAAACTTAAAAAAATTGATGAACCCTTATGGACAAAACTAAATCAATGAAAGATAACTGCTATTTATTGAATCATGAAGACCTGAAATTATAAAAAGCCCTCTATCGAAACAGAGGGCTTTTTATTTTCCATAATCTATTGATTCATTATCGTCGGAGTGCTGCCTTCGTGAATAAATGCCTCGGAATAGGTGCGTTAAGCACAACCTTGTCTAGCCATATTTCAGTGCCTTCACCCGCCATATTGGCGTCTTTTAAGGTTATATGTTTAGGATACCATTGACGACCTACTTGTTGGATTTCTAGAATTTCAGAAATTTTCAATAATTTGTTACTTTTAGCAAAACGTTCTTCTTTAATGGCAAGCCAATGATCAATATCGACCCATATCTTACGCTTTGCATACGCAAGTCCTGGTTCTTTTCCATTCAACTCGAGAATAACGCAGCTTGAACCATTTAATATTTCATGACCAATAATTTCGACTGCGTAGATGTCCGTCAGTTTCGTTTGTTCGGTCATGTCTTCATAGGAGTAATCCGATCCCATGACAGATTGTCGCATCAAATGCCCCGCAATTTGTAAAACTCGATCTGTCAACGGCGAATAGATCCACAATTTGTCACCGACTTTTAGCATCTTGGTGCCTTTTTCACGCGGGGGTGATGTGTATTCGACATAAGAGCTATCGCTTCCTGCTTGGTAAACCATTGAAACGAGAGTACGTGTATTACGTTTCCCGTGGATAATCATGCGATATTCTGCGGTTAAAGTTTCAGCCGTCATTGTGTTATCAAGGCGTTCTAATATTTCGCCTGCTGTATATTCAGCCCCTTGAGAAAAAGTTAAAAATCCAAAGATTGACATTAGTATGATTATACTTGGTTTCCATAAATTCAAAAAATATCTGCGATTAAATAAGTTCATATTTAGTTTTCCAATTCTTTAAAAAGCGTTGCAGTTTCACGTTTATAGATGGCTCTTCCAGATAAAAGAGCACCAATCACAGGAGCAAGCAATCCAGGAAAAAAACCGATATAAAATGATGTGGGCGTTATAGAGGCTCGAATGATATTATTCATGAATACAGTTGAATTTTGAAGACTATTCGAAATATCTAGCCCAATCTCCTGAAGAATGTAGGAAAAGAAGAGCCCGATGATAGTACCGACAATAGAGCCCATAAAGCCAATTCCTAAAGCTTCTACAACCATAGAAACATAGACATGCCCACTCGTCTCGCCGATGGCTAATCGTAGTCCCATTTCGCCATAACGCCTTAGGCCATTCATTAAACCAGCATTCCATAAAACGGTAAACATCGTCGCCAGAAAAATAGTGACAACGAGATAACTCGCTGAGGACATCATTTGCAGCATTTGACCTAAATCATTTTGATCCTCAAGTAAAATCATGCCGGGTCCATAATCGTCAATTTTAGGATTATTGTCATTGAAATCTTTTTTCAATGCCGTTGCTTTTTCATGTCCGTAATGACCCTCTTTAAAAAAACCTAGAATTTCGACGTCTGCATCGTCCATCCAAAACGCATGTTTAATGTCGTTTACATCCGCGACGATTGCACCACCTTTATCAAGTAATGCGATGCCAAATTCCACGGTGCCAGCGATGGTCATCGTTTGGAAAACCATTGCACCATCTATACTTGATGAGATAAGTGTCGCTTTGTCGCCAACTTTAATGCCATTGTTTTGAGCCAATTGATCACTGATAAGAATCTCGCCGTTATTTTTAGGAATGTCACCGGTTTTGATCCCATCCCTTATTTTCATCCGTTCAAGTTCTTTCGAATCATCAGACAGAAAATCGCCACTGATTCCAGCAACTAATACTTGAAACTTTGTTTCACCATTATCATCAGGGAAATCTAAAATACCGCCAAACGACAAGCGTTGAACCCATTCGAGTTGGGGATAGGTTGCGTTTAATTGATTCATCAATGCGTTGGTATTTGTCATTGCTGTACCTATGGGTGATGAAGCCGTATTTTCTAATGAATAATGAGATTTAATTTTTACATGACCCGTTGATAAATTTGCATTCACAAAAACCATATCATTGAGGGCCCCCATCATATAGCTATATAAGAGAACCGTTAAGGCAGAGCCCATTGCAACGGTAATCATGGGAAACAGACTTCGAGACCGATCACGCAAAATGCCATTAAGTATGAATTTTATCATAGTCCTTTTCCTTTTAATGCCGCAACAGGGTCGAGTTTTGCCAATTTACGAACGGGTATAAAACTAATAATCGACATAGTAGCCATCACAAACAAGCTGGTAAGTAGAATAAGCTTTAGGCTGTAAATCGGCCATAGAATCGTACTCATTGCGATGCCAAAATTATCGCTGTAATCCGGGAGGGGGATGCCGTTTGTTTGAAGTGCATAAATGATAGGCAATCCATAAATAGCCGCTACTAAGGCTGCGAGAACACCGTAAATACTACCCTCCAATGTAAATAACATTACAAGTTTAAAGCGCGTCATACCAAGAGCCATTAATGTCCCCATTTCTTTTCGACGCCGCCACATACTTAAAATTTGAGTATCAAATATGCCTATGGCAGCTAAGCCCAAAAGTATAAAATAAATCACGTTTGCGCCGCCAGATTTCATCTGAATCATTTGACGTATTGCAACTAATAATTGATATTGAGAATGATATTCCCATTTCTCAAATTCTGTAGCAGTATGATTCTCATTATGAGTAATTATTGTTGCTATATTGTCCTTGCCCATCAAAGGATACAAATCTGACAAGGCCATAAATATTTGGCCTTTATCAATTGAGGGGTTTAATGTTTGAAAAATATCTGCCACAATTGCATCCTTCGCGTCATAGCTACCAAAGGCATCACGCCATTTAAGTGTAAAGGTACTTCCGATTTCAACATTAAGATTCTTAGCCATGCGTTTGCCAATCACTACGGGGATTGCATCCGACTCTTGTGGTACAAGTTTGTTCGTTGGGATATCTAAAAGGGACTGATTATTATTGATGCCTCGCAGCAGAGCAGGGATAATTTCTCCATGAGGATAGGACGTGACAGGGACATATAGTTGTGCAACCACTTCACCAGACTTTATTCCAGAATGAAATTCTTGAGGGATGACGGAATATTTAGATTCTAGCGTGACCATATTATAAGGATCGTATTCTTTGGACCAATATTGTCCGCTGGCGTATTCTGTACTTATTTGCTCTTCGCTTACTTGATCTTCCATTCCCTTATAAATGCCTTGTGTCAAAATGATGACGACAAAAGAGAGTGATAAAACAATGACATTAAGCCATGTTCTTAAACCGGCTCCAAGTATGTTTCTCAATGCTAATTTTATTAATAACATATTTACTTCTCCTTGTATCTACTCGCATCCTTTGCAATTGGCAAAGTCGCATTTTGATACATGATAGTTCTTTTTATACATCTCTTCATATGAAACAATTTCCAACATTTTGTCTATTTTTGGATGTCTTCTGCGACACTGCCATCTAAAAGCGATATTTGACGCTTTAAATAAGACATGACCTTTTCATCATGCGTCGCAAAAATGAATGTTGTTTCTAGTTTTTCGTTGAGCTTGACCATTAAATCTAGAATCGTATGCGAGTTTTTTGCATCGAGATTAGCGGTGGGTTCATCTGCTAAAACAAGGGTTGGGCGTTTTACGATGGCTCTAGCGATGGCGACGCGTTGTGATTCACCACCTGAAAGTTGCGCAGGGCGCTTATTCTTTTGAGACATCAAACCGACCCATTCCAATGCATCATTTACCATCGATATCCTTTTCTCTTTTTCAATATTTAATAATAATAAGGGAAATTCGATATTTTCATAAACAGAATAAACAGGGAGTAAATTGTAACTTTGAAAAATAAAACCGAGTTCTTCGTTGCGAAGTCGAGCCGATTCTTTTGACGAAAGATTCCCAATATTATTGCCTAGAACAGTGGCCGTCCCCTCGCTTGGCTTGTCTAAGGAGCCAATAATATTTAGCAAGGTCGTTTTCCCTGAACCACTTGGACCAACTAAACCAGTAAATTCGCCTTTCCTAAATGTTAGATTGATGTCTTTTAAGGCCGTAAAAAATCCATCACCCACCGGATATATTTTTGTTAAGTGAGTGAGTGAAATTGCGTGCTGATTTTCTGCCATTGCTGACTCCTTTTAATGTGAAATCATTAAATATTGAAATAGATAGGGTATGGAGTTGCAACAATAAAATGGACATAGCGAGAAGTTAGGCTGCATCATTT
>CALBFA010000105.1 GCA_937888365.1 uncultured Fidelibacterota bacterium
TAGGACAAATGGCTGGAAATTATTCCCTTGTTTGGAATGGAATGAACCAGGCGGGACAACTTGCTTCAAGTGGACTTTATCTTATTCGCTTTACGTCTCCTGAATATACAGGAACACAGAAAGCGCTGCTGTTGAGGTGAGGTAGCCTTTAAATTAAAATAAAGAGATGAGAGAGCCTCTGGTGTGAATCAGGGGCTCTTTTTTTTACATGAGTTATTGGCGTTAAAAAGAATCTATGTGCACTATTCGTTAATGGGTAATCTTAAATTCTATAATGTTTGCACAGCCCCTTCTATAATTCTCTGCCCATCGAGAGTCTCAGAAACCTCCTAGTGAAAACAAAATAAGAACGCGCAAAATCTGCATATTCGAGTTAGCAACCGAAAAAAAATATAAATTTCCACAATTTAATAAGCCCACTCTCTAAAAAACTTGGTTTCCCTTTGCTTGTCTTTAGTTTGCAGCAAAACAGGAGCAATTATGCCAGTATATAGAAACCACATACTTTTCCTAACACTTGCTCTAATCATGCTTATCAATTGTAATGGGACTAAAATGATGACTAAAACCGATAAAACCGTGATGTCTAAACCGATGGGCTTAAGTGCGGACGAAACCAATGTTCATTTTCGAGTCTTTTCTAAACATGCAACATCTATCGAGATTGCTTTTTTTCTTGATGATTTAGAAACACCGGCTCAAACTTTTCCAATGTCTAGGAGTGATGACTCAATTTGGACTTTTTCAAGTGAGAAAAATGGATTTAATTGGAAATACTATGCATATAGAGTTTCTGGACCCACGGGGAACGAACATGAATTTGACGATACGAAATTCATTGCAGACCCTTATAGCCGCTCCGTTGTCCGAAAGAATAATTATCTCCATCCATCACGTACGATTATTGATTTTGAGTCCTCGTTTAATTGGGAAACGGACGATTTTACACGTCTCAAAATAGAAGATGCCGTCATTGTGGAAGCACATTTAAAAGATTTAACCTATCATCCATCAGCCAAAAATTCAAAGCCCGGCACATATCTCGGACTCGTCGAATCGGATCAAAATGGCGGTATCCATCACCTCAAAGAATTGGGCGTGAATACCATTGAATTTCTACCGCTTCAAGATTTTGGAAATATTGAAATCGACTATAAAAATCCTGAATTGTCCGTATTTAATACATGGAATGCCTATGAAAAAAATCATTGGGGATACATGACAACATTCTTTTTTGCGCCTGAAATTAGTTTTGCCAGCGATGGCAATGAAACCCCTCAAGAATGGGTAGGTCGAGACGGAAAAGCCATCAACGAGATGAAACAAATGGTGAAATCGCTTCATGAAAATGGCATTTCTGTCATTATGGATGTAGTGTACAATCATGTCTCTCAATACGACGAAAACCCTTATAAATTCATCGATAAATCCTCCTATTTTAATCTAAATCCTGATGGCTCTTATTGTGGCACAAGCGGTTGCGGCAATGATTTCAACACCGCAGCTCCCATGTCGAGACGCATGATTGTCGAAAGTATCAAATATTGGATGGAAGAATATCATATTGATGGCTTTCGCTTTGATTTAGCGGCTATGATTGACAGTGTCACTATTGACGAAATAAGCAAAACGGCGAAAAATATTAATCCCGACGTCATGCTCATTGGCGAACCTTGGGGTGGTGGAAAGTATAATCCCAAACAACTCGCGAATCAAAATTGGGCCAGTTGGAATGACCAATTCCGAAATTCCATTAAAGGACGATGGCCGGAGAACAAAGATTACGGTTTTATTTTCGGCCAATATTGGGACAATAAAAATACAAAATGGTATCAATCACTCTTTCAAGGATTCACCCAAAAAGACAATGGCCTATATAAGGATGCAACGCAGTCCATCAATTATCTAGAAAGCCATGATGATCATACCTTAGGTGATTTTGTCCGCATCGCCACAGGGAAAATAGGTCTTCATGATGTCGTGAAGACGTCCGATTTTATCCATCTTTCCGACGAAGAAATGACAATCCATCGACTCGCCGCTTTGGCATTATTTACGGCTCAAGGCCCCGTAATGTTTGGTGAGGGTCAGAGTTGGGCGCGCTCAAAAATCATTGCACAAACAGACGTCGATGAACCGAACATGGGTCAACTTGATCATAATTCGTATAATAAAGATAATGAAACGAATTGGCTAAATTGGGATGATAAAGAAACAAATATTGAGCTCTTTAAAACCTATCAGACGCTCATAAATATTCGAAATAATTCAAAAGCGCTACGTAATCCAAGCTATGATGCGCGTATTTTCATCGAATCAAAAAATAATTTAGCACTAGGATTTATTGCCACTAAGGAGGACGAGAAAATCCTCGTTCTCATGAACCCTAGCCAAAAGGACAAAGCCGAATTTGCAATTGAAAAAGGGGATTGGCTTCTGCTCTATTCTACCAATGAAATCGATGCTTGGCATAAAGAGACAATAACATTGCCTCCTCAATCAGGTGCTATTTGGATCCGTGTGGATGCAACGAGTAAAGATAGTATTCTATTAAAATAGTGACTACACCGAGAGCTTAGGTTTGAGAGAAGGATAACATAATGTCGAAAACAATATTTATGATTCATGGTAAATGGGGAAACGGCGATTATTGGGAAAATTATCGACACTATTTCGAATCTCTTGGATATACGGTTTTAACGCCGACACTTCGATATCATGAACAAAATCCCACAGACGAACCGCATCCAAAACTAGGGACCACGAGTTTATTGGATTATTGCGAAGATTTAGAAGCACAAATCAGAAGTTTGGACGAAAAACCCATCATTATGGGGCATTCAATGGGTGCATTATTGACGCAAATTCTTGCCTCGAGAAATTTGGGCTCTGCGTATGTCCTTATTACGCCTGCCTCACCTGCGGGAATCATGGCGCTTATGCCATCCGTTATTAAAAGTTTCGCAGCCATTATGCTTAAGTGGGGATTTTGGCGTAAGCCACATCGCCAAAGTTTTGAAGCAGCACAGTACTCAAGACTCCATTTAATACCTGAAACGGAACAACGAAACGAATATGCGAATGATGTCTATGAATCAGGACGCGCCTCGTTTGAAATTGGATTTTGGCTATTGGATTCGCGAAACGCGAGTTCTGTTGACGAAACAAAAATATCACAACCCATGCTTATTATTTCAGGCTTGGATGATAGGATTACGCCTAATTCTATTCATAAAAAAATCGCATCGAAATATGCTCCTGTCGCCGAATTGAAAGAATACGAAAACCATGCTCATTCCATAATTCACGAACCAGGAGGGGAAGAAATTGCCAAAGATATTGAGGAATGGATTATTAAATTGGTTTAATTATCAATCTGCTTCTTTTGTTTAAGGGAATTGCGTTTTTTAGTTTCTTCAAATTTACGAGTCCAAAGAACAATATTTATTAGTTAAATCTTATTTATGACTTGGTCATTAATGTTGATAATCCAAATATTTTATACCAATAGAAAAAGGCTTCTGGATTCGATTCCTTCAGTTTATTTAGTTTATTGTTCAAAGGTTCGTCAATAAGCCAGTCTTTCATTTGTAATGGGTTGCTGAATTTTTCAATCCCAGCTGCATCATATTTTATTAATCTTGAAAGATAAGCTACCTTTGAAGCATGAATGATAGCTTTTTCTAAATGGTAACTTTCCGAAAATATGAAGCTGTCAATTCTTCGAATACCTAATTGTAGCTGTTCAAAATCGCCTTTACCATCAGTCCCTCTACTTGCAATACAAAGAGCTGTTTGGTAAATATCTTCTAATACATCAGCTTCTTTCAGCTCTTCCGTATTTCTATAGCTTAATTCTGTTGCAGCAAAGCGATAAAAAGTTGTTTTAACGATATTCATATCATGTGCAATATCGAACAAATTACCAATATCATAGAGTTGTTTAATAATTTCCATACTCATGCTATCTTCTTTTTTAAAGTATGGTATTCCAGTTGTGTAGGGAGCGAAAGCTGTGAGTTTATCTCCTAATAAATCTTCCAAACAAGGTACATTAACTAATAATGGGGTCTCTTTTATGGGAACAAAAATAGATTGAATAGGAAGTTGTACTATTCTAGAATAATTCACTTTTTCAAATAAAATATCCAACAAAACATAATCTTCGTCTTTATTGGATTTATGATGAGGATTATAGAAGAATTTGTAATGTTCTTTTTTTATTTTTGACGGTGTACTTCTATTTTGTTGCGCTTTCCGTATAAAACCTTGTTCTTTTACTACTTTATCTAATATTTCTACCAGATTATCAGACGTTTGAGGAAAAATGATATCAATATCAATTGACAATCGTTTTGTTGAATTCAAATGTAGCATTAAAGCTGTACCTCCTTTAAAAACAAAAGGGAGTTTCTGTTTTACTAAGCCCTCTAGAAGTAGTAGTGCACGAATAATCTTTTCAACAAGAATTTTATCTGCATTACGATTTGCTTTGGAAACGCTGGTTATCCAATCAATCGATATTTCTTGTTGGTCTATCATTTTCTATAAATTGGCAGCATCTTCATTTTGCTACCGTAATTTTGCTGTTGAGTTTACATAATCCTTAAAACTTTCTTTTTTCCCTCTTCTGTCAGCATATCTATACATGCGACTTTCATTGATCGTATATTTGGAAAATGCTTCCTGGAAAATGGTTCGCATTTCTACTCCCTGCTGAGCCGAGAAAATTACTTTATCACAGAATATATCAACTAACATTTTTTCTAATGAAGGTGCGCTTATTCCCTCAATATTTTGAATAGGCGCTTCGGTTACAAGCGTCTTAACAATTATCGAATCTTTATTGAGTGGTAGGTACTTATCAAGCAGGTCGTTTGTTGGGTCAATAAAAACTGAATAATTAGCTTCTTTAAGAAAGTAAAAAACTGATTGAGTTACATCTTTCTCAACTTCAACCAAAACATAAAAATTGCTGGATTGATGGAGCATAAATTCATTTAAAGCTGAAGTATGCCAAATATAAAATTTCAAATACGGAAATTCTTTTTTAAGTTTGGAATGAATGGTCTTTAGTTTTGGGGGTATTTCAGGACAGTAAGTTTTCCCTTCTCCTGTTTCAAATTTTCCCCTACCAATTCTATTTAGAATACCCATTTGAACGAGTGAGTATATTCTCCAATTAATAGTATTTTGATTTATGTCAGAATCAATGCTTCGGTAAAAAGATGAAATATCCATTATTTCAAAGACTTTTTCGTCTTTGAAATGTTCTTTTAATTTGTCGATGTTAAGTTTGGTGCTTGCGATAATCTTATACTTTTTCGGGGAATATACAAAACTATATAACGGCAGCAAGAACAATATACTGCCGTAATATAGTTATTAAAAAGTAGGAGAGGGAAGTATCGTATTTAAAATTTCTAATAAATATTTCGGTCTGTCGGCGTGTGGCCAATGTCCAGCGTTTGGAATATTATGGAAAGAAACTTTCCGAAAACGTTCTTTTAACTTCGGAATATCGTCATCCAAAATATAGTCAGACTCTAATCCACGAATAAAATGCGTTTCAACCGAAACCTTATGAAGCAGCGTTATCTCATCCATTAATGCGCGATAATTCGTATGGATAGCATTTAAATTCAGTCTCCATCCAAAAGAATTGTTGTCACCTCGAACACAGTTTTTCATGAGAAAACTGCGAATATTATTCTCGGGTATTGATGTCTTTAGCTGTAGCTTAATATCACTTCGATTCGTTGTATTTGAAAAATCTACTTGCATCATCGCTTTCACAAAATTCGCGTGTCTCCCTTCAGATGCTTTGATTCCGATATCAACGACAATGAGTTTTTGAACGCGCGCTGGTGTGTCTCTGGCGAGAGTGATGGCTATTTTTCCACCCAATGAATGTCCGATTAAAACGACATTTTCAAGGTGAAGCGATGTTAATAATTCGACAACGTCTTCCGCCATCAATTCAAAGTTCATGTCATCAGAATGAAAAGATTTGCCATGATTTCGCAAGTCAATCAAATAAACCTGAAACCGATTCGACAATGCTTTTGCAATTGATTGCCAATTGTCGCCTGAACCAAATAGTCCATGGAGAATTATGATGTCATCGCCTTTTAACCCCAATTTTGTATAATGAAGATGCATATTGAGATGAAGGTTAAGTGTTGCTCAATATTTCAATTTTGAAAATATAATCTTGCCGCTGGCAAAATCGTAATAAGCCGCGACAATTTTGAGCTGTTGCGTATTCAAAGCCGTGGCAATTACTGGAGATTTATAAATCATATTTTGAATCGTTTTATCAGTATTTCCAGCGATTGCGGCTTGAAAATCAGTCTCTTCTCCAATCGCGGATCGAATATGTTTTTGAATGCTTCCCAATGCACCTGGAAAATTTTCAGTTAACATCGCTTTTTGGATGGCAGCACACGAAGAGTGTCCCAAAACAATCAGAAGTGGTGTTTTTAAATCACCGACCGCAAACTCTAAACTGCCCAATGCCGCCTCATCTAGAACGTGCCCTGCTGTCCGAATCGTAAAAATATCGCCTAGAGACATCCCAAAAATTATTTCTGGTGGAATACGAGAATCTGAACATGTAAATAAAGTGAATTTTGGATTTTGGACATCTATACTTAAAAGTCTTTTGACCGTCGCTGTTTCTCCATTGGGGATAGCGCCTGCCATAAATTTTTTATTGCCATTTTCAAGTTCGAGTAGAAGTTCATCAACGCTCATCTATTTCTCCTTTTTATATTATAGCTATTTGTATTGAATCATTTTGAATTAGTTTTTTCCCATGATTCTAGCCCGCGTTACTGGTAATTTAGTCTCCACAATGAAACATAAAAGCCTTCATGCAAAAAAAATGCTCATTGTCGAACCTGTTGATTTGAATTTAAAGGCGAATGACGAACCTTTCATGGCGATAGACTCCGTTTCTGCTGGTGTGGGTGACCTTGTTCTTATAAATGATGAGGGAAGCGGCGCTCGCATGGTACTTGACGACCCTGATGCGCCTATCCGGGCCGTTATTGTCGCTATTGTTGACGATATTCAGTTAAAATAATTATAAGTCCAACAGGTTTAATTTTAGAACTCAATTTGAGTTTGAGTGATGTTATGATAGAAAAGGCGATTCATTCTCTGCTATGAAATTGATTTCGAGCTTGTAACCCAAGGCTTTAGCATATTCTTCAATTGTTGATAATTTTGGCGAAATTGGTGAATTAACATTTTCGAGTCTTGAGATATTTTCTTTTTTTGTATGTAAACGATTCGCCAATGCCTCCTGAGTAAAGCCAGCAGCCTGACGCATATGAATGAGCTGTTTCCGCAATGCAAAAGCGGGAGCCAATTCAGCGTAAGCTTGTGCAACATATGGATTTGATAATGCTTTTTCTTTAAACACTTTGAGTGTTGTTCTCATGATCGTACTTCCTTTTATCGTTTACGAGCAAAGTTATCATACATGATAACTAAGTCAAACAAGATTATTATCTTTAAATTGTAAACTAAAATTAATACTCTAAGGTTTCTTCCTCACCTAATAAAACTCGGTTTCCAGCTAGGGCCAAGGCTTCCATTTCTTTCTCGCCGGGATAGCTTACAACGTTGGCTAATTTCCCAACTCTTGCTTTTATACCTGTAACAAGTCGCTTAGAATTAGCCATTCCGCCTGTGAGTACTACCGCATGAACATCGCTTGCTAAAACCGTTATCATAGCGCCGATTTCTTTGGTAATTTGATAGGTCATTGCATCGAAAATAAGTTGTGCATTCGTGTCACCGGCTGCGATCATTTCTTCAACTGTTATTAAATCGCCAGTGCCTAAATAAGCCATCATACCGCTCTTTTTGCTGAAGAGTTCGATGAGCTTGTCTTTGGTGTAATCACCGGAATAAGCAAGATCAACAACGCCTGCTAAAGGCAGTGCGCCGGCTCGATCGGGAGAAAATGGTCCCATTCCCATCAACGCGTCATTGACATCAATAATGGCTCCGCCAAGCATGGCGCCAACAGAAATTCCGCCGCCCATATGCACAAGGACAAGCCGTGATGTTTCGTAGGGGATTTTTAGATCCATCGCCGCTTGGCGTGCATGGGCTTTCATATTGAGTGCATGACTGCGGCATTTTCGTTGGATTTGTGGCAAGCCAGAAATTCGCGCTATGTCGGTAAATTCGTCAACGGTAACAGGGTCGGCAATAAACGAAGGGATATTTAAATCTTTCGCAAATGAGGCGGCGAGAAGCGCCCCCAAATTGCTTGCATGGTTTGAATAGTTGCAATTTCGAACATCGTCTAAAAGTTGCGTCGAAATCGTGTACGTTCCACCTTTTAACGGTTTAAGCGGTGCACCTCGCCCAACAATACATTTTGTATTCCCAGTTTTTAAATAGGGTTCCAATTCTTTTTGAATGGCTTTTTGTCGGACATCAAACTGTTCAACAATAAGTTTCCAGTCACCAAATTCGTTTGTATTGTGAACGATATTTTTTGTAAAAAGAGCCTCATTATTTTCCATCGGAAAGGGGAAAACGGCAATTTTTGTTGAGGTTGATCCTGGATTAATAACAATAATATGATTCGATTTCATGGGGATATTTTCCTTGGGTTACTGCGTTTCGATGGGGACTTCTAATTCATAGACTAAATCTGAAAAACTTTGGGAGTGTCAAAATAACTGGGTCTCTGTTTAAGACTTCCAAAGGTAT
>CALBFA010000106.1 GCA_937888365.1 uncultured Fidelibacterota bacterium
ATCTATGAAGAATTCTAACTAGCTTCGGTTACCTTTATTTATGAGGCAATAGGTGATTAGAGCCACTGTTAACCAAAGGCCTCATAATCGAAGACAGAGACAAATCTATTTCACCAGCAATGCTTTGCCATACTGGGTAACGTCGAGGTTTTTAATTTGATATAAATAGAGTCCTGATGGATTTGCTTTAGATTGCCAATCAAAAGTATGTTGACCTGACGACATGTCGGCCAATGTTACCGACTCTAGCTCTTGACCCATAATATTAAAAATCGTCAAAGTGACATCACTTAATGTCGGGATGTAAAACGAAATCTGAGTCCGAGCATTAAAGGGGTTTGGGTAATTGCCATACAATTTGAATGATGTAGGAACTTCGGGTGGATCCATAAACAAGGCATCTGCATCGCTTAAAGCATTATAAATTACGTCTTCGCCGCCACGTGGAAGATAAATGAGTTGGTCATTCTCCATCGCCGTCCAAGAATTGTCACTTGGTTCCGTCATGACCGTCTTAAATAAGTTTGCATCACAAGGATTGCTCTTCCAATAAAGCGGATCCATGCCTTTCTTATACGCCCAAAGTGATACCCCGTCTGAAAATGTAAAATTTAAATGACTACTTGATGTAATATTTCGGAAATTTGTATCTGAAATTGCAGTATGCATTCCTTGTAAAATATTTCCATTTTTCTCTAGAATATTTTTCATAATCCAGAAAAAATAAAGTTCGGAATCTACGACATGAACGAGCCCCTCGTTTTCATTCCAGTCTCCGCCACAGCCATAAGATTCAAACGTTTGCAGACCCCCATTTTCCGCAATAAAAGATTCGCCTATAAGTTCTCGTAAGGCTAATTTATTATAAATCGTTCCATTATGAGCAAATGAATAGCTATTCCCATCCTGTGTTTCCCATATCCAAGGGTGCGGATTATTAGGCGTCGATTCATCTAAACCATTCCCGCATCCTGATGTGGCATTTCGCAAATGACACATAAGTGTCGTCACATTAGATGCATTCAATACTTCTAATTGCGCATCGTCGTAGTTGATTCCATCTACCGTCTCGTTGGCGGGATAGCTATTTCTATAAAGGCCGCCGATTGAGCCATTCCCATTGAACTTTGCATCCTGATAGAATAAAATTGACCAACCGTCGGGGTTAGCTACTCCGAGAGCTTGTAATTCGTCTAAATAAATCTGTGTTTGCCCTATCTGATTTAAAGGAACACTATTTTCGCTAATCATTGAAAATAATCGACAGCCAAATACATGCGAATTGGATAAAAATACTATGAGAAGGAGTAAATATCGGGTTTTAGATTTAGTTTTCATACATCGTTACTCATTTTCGTGAAGCTACTATATTTTTCGATAAATAAAATATCGCATTCGTGTTTATTTGAAACGGCTCATTGCGCGTATATTGAACAGTAATATCAGACCTTTTATTCCTCATGAGATAAACTAAATTTCGCCACAATGATTCTTTTGTGAATTTGCCAATGAAAATATTTATACCGCTGATTATTTTAGGATTACTGCCATGCTTGCCAAGCTGTACATCACCCAATATCTATGACAATAAAGAACTGGCAAGACAATAAATTTTTGCAATTCTGCAATTTTTATATCTCAATAAATAGAAAAGGTCTCCATTCCAGAGACCTTTTCTATTTATTATTTTTAAACTATAACTAGACTAAAAAACTAAAAATACATCTTATTTTAGAATCGTCATACTTTTCGATTCGGAGAATGAAGGTGTTGTAATTGTATAGATATAAACACCTGAAGAAACTTTATTACCGAAGCTATCCATACCATTCCATTTTAAGTCATATGATCCAGCCGACATTGATTCATTTAATAATGAAGCAACTTCTTGTCCTTTTAAATCATAAACTGTCAACGATACACGCTCACTTTGTGGAACATGAAAAGTAATGGTTGTTTCTGGGTTAAAAGGGTTTGGATAGTTCTGCATCAATTTATAGGTATCAGCAATTTCTATCTCTCTTTCAACAATGGCTACGTTTGTATTGGGTGAATCAAGAATAATAACGGGAGCGGAGACAGAAGTAGTTGGAAATTCAACGGAATAAGGAATCGATGTACTTGATGTATATAATACTTCTAGTCCATCATCTTCGTCCATATTTACAATTTCAATTACATTCCATATGCCACCGTCAGCTAAATCAACTGCCATATATGCTGAATCAATAATGCTAATTTCCCAATTTAGAGAATCAGCGATGTCGCCACCTTGATATTCAAAACGAAAAATCATTCCATTAGGAAGACCCGAGAATCTGCTACCAAAAACAAAATCCATATAGCCATCTGCATCGATATCACCATGAGCACCACCGACTAAACGGCCACCATTTAGATAATCAGGACCGTTGATGTTGAATAAAGCGGTCCGTTTTAAAGTGTCAGCCTCTTCTTGGAGTAGCCAAAGATTTCTTGTGCCATCACCATAAAGATACTCACCTGTTATCATTTCTTCAGTACCATCACCATCGATATCATATACTTGTACGGCATCAAATGAAATACCGCCAGGCAAAGGAGCTAAATGTGTGTAAGTATAAGCGGAACCGTCCCAGCTCACTTTTGAAATTTCGGTTTCATCAAAGAAATATGCATTTGATCCCAAAACAGCAACATCCCATTTGTTATCGCCCGTGTAGGTTACATCTTGTGAACTAAACTCAAGTGTCCAAGTTTCTGAACCATCACCATTATCTGGGATGTCATTTACGGAACAAATTCCAAAACGCATACTTGATTTTCTGGATGCAAAAATGATTTCATCAACGCCATCATTGTCAATATCAGAGACTTCCCAATTTACAGGGCGAATATTGGCACCGTCTTCCGCTGTAATCGTCCATGTTGAGTTGGGAACCCAAGAACCATTGTCATCTAGGCCAAAATTATCACCACTATTGTGTTCGTAAACGATAATTCTTGCTGGGTTTGCAATGGTGCCCGTTGAATTAACAACCCCCCAAGTCAATTCTTGTTTGCCGTCATCATCCAAATCAGTTAGGGATAGCGTTGGCCATGTATTTTGATAATCAACAAGCGTTACAGGTACGACTGCGCCCCAAACCATATTCCAATCACCATTCGAATCTCTTTCATATTTAAAGATACGTGGCGTGGTTTCTCCTGTTGCGGCGTCATTCCAATTGTCGTTCACTAAGTAAACTTCAATCAATCCATCACCGTCAACATCAACACCTGCGATCATATTACCAATACCGCCATTATTTTCGGTTTGATAATTTTCGATATTGATTTCATCGATTCTGGGAAACAATTCAGCTTGAAGTTGAGGCATCATAAATAGGCCCAACATCAATAACATTGTAACTTTCTTCATACTACACGTCCTTTCTTTTTGCGTTAGTATCATTTTATTATTTAAAAATTCAAGCGTAAGGAGATACGATGACGTGGGCCAAAGTATCTCATGGTACTCAATGCATAGTCAAATTGGATATTGTCCATGAGCACTAAACCGCCGCCAAAAGTCAATCCTTGAATATCCGTACCGATTTGATAACCGGTTCTTAAAAAATATTTTTCCAAGTACGCGCATTCTGCACCGATTCCATATTGTTCATCATTATTGTTGGAGTGAATCATATCAAACGAGCATGTAGCCTTTAATACATCAGATTGCCACGCATCCATCGATATGCCAGTTCTAAAGGTCATGGGTAATGGCCAATTACTATATGAACTACTGTCGCCTAAAGCGTATTTAACTTTATCACTAAAATCAAGATACTTTCCATCAAATTGTATTTCTTTGGAGAAATTTAAGATACTCATACCGATTTTGATATTCTTATAACCCGTGCGATAGAGCGTCCCAATATCCCATGCTAATTGCGAATAGCCAGCATCGTCATATTTTTCACTCACATTTTTCATGGTGATTCCAAATGAGAATTTATCCGTAACAAATTTAGAAAAACTCAGACCGACGCTCATTCCCCCCATGGAAAAATTACCATCACCAAAAGGCATTTCCTGTGTTGTTCTGATTTCATCGCCATAATTCACATAAAGGACGCTGGCACTGACAACGCCGAATCGATTCATATTTTTAGAGACGCCGAGAAATCCAAAAGAAATCTCAGCTGGCCAATTCACATAGCTCAAATAGGTGTCAAGCTGACCGATTTTCGAATAATCTGCTAATCCGGCGGGATTAACGATCACGGACGACGCACCGTCAACCAACGAAGTCGTGGCATTTCCCATTCCCATATTTTTAACATTTAGATTTACTTCTAAAAACTGACCCGCAACTGAACCTATAGAAGAGGAGGCCCAAACGTAACTAAGGGAGAGTATAAAAAATATTATTCTTTTCATCCAGTTCTCCTTTCTATTTCAGTATTACAAATTTACCGGTTTTTTCACCGAGTGAAGAGCTAACATGATATAGGTAAACGCCAGGCGCAACCTCTCTATTTGAACGACTCACTAAGTCCCATTCTGCAGTAGCTTTATTGGTTTCAGGAGCATTCTCAATATTTCTTAAATCGCTAGGCGAAATCATTTTTACAAAATCACCATCTAAAGTATAAATACGAATTGTAGCATCTTCGGGTAAGTTAATAAAAAATAATCTGTCTTTCCAGCGTGATGACGATGATGGGTTCTTATTATTCCAAGGCGCTGATGCTCGATACGGATTGGGGACAACGAGTATTTCATCGAGGGCGTTAACTTCACTTTTTCCCGTTGCTGTAATGAAATCATTTGAGTTCAATTCAACATCAAAGTATTTGTCTGAATATCCTTTTACAAATAATGTAAAGGTATAATCATAACCAAATTCGATTGCATCATCATAAACACTAATCGTCTGATTGGGTGAAGCATCATATAATACCAATGCTTCATCTTTAGAAATCACGCTTAAAGTATCATAGATAGGTATCCCGGCGACTGTGCGCTCTTTATATTTTGCAACAATGAATTCTGTAAAATTTGGATGCTCCAAAGACAGAATTGGATTCCAAGATAAATTTACACCTTTAAATACGTTGTTCTCATCAATGACTGCACCGACATTTAATTGGGGTAACTCTGGGATTTCATTCATATCTATTTCGAAATTATCGGAAACTAATGTTTTAGCGATTTCCATTTCTTTGATAAGCTCGTTAAAACTATAGATACCTGCATTTTTTGCGTCGGCGCCAACACCAATCGCAAATATTACTTCAAGTGAATCTCCATACGCTAAGGAATCGAGGGGACCAAATGTCGTAATTGCACGATAATCCCCTTCATTAACGCCACCCCCTTGGAAAGGAGGAAGTTTAAATAATTTATCAAAAGTCGTTTTTCCAATTGCATTATTCCACATGGCTGCATCACCTGAAAAGTTTTGACCAATATAAGATGTCGTGTATGATTTTGGATTTATGTGTGGCGTCGTTTGTATCATTTGCATGGCTAAAACGCCAGGAGATTGAAAAACGCCTAATGGATTTGGATTCCCAAAATCATCATCTGGATTGTGAGAAAAATAGTATCCCGAAAGAGATGTCGAATCAATTTGATTAATATCAACTTCGCTGACTCTTCCTCGATTGTCTCCATCAAACATAATTGTCAGCGTTGAATCGCCAACATACAGCCCTAATTCGTTCCAGAGTAAACTATCTTGTGCAAGTTGATAATCCATATAAGGGAATAGTTTTAGTTCATCCCAATCACCTGTGAGGCACATGGCGTGATCATCTCTATTTACAAAATCAGCTTCCGTGTCCCAAGTCGTAAGTTTGCTAATATCACCATCCATCCGAAATGTAAAATGCACATTTTTTATTGCTGATGTATTGTCCGCGACTCCATTGCCTGTTGTATCGAGACCCACATTTTTTAATGAATATTTAAAAATAATAAAATCATCTGCAAAATTTAATGCATAGGCATAACTTTGCTGCGTAATCTCAAGTCCAATTGGAATGTGAGCTTCATTAGTTTTAATTGCATCCGTAAATTTCGTTGTCGTTCGTTCACCAATACCATTAAGAATGGATTCTTTTCCAACCAAACTCAAAGGAGCAAACTCTTTATCTTCCGTTGAACTGGTACTCCGAACACCATTACGAGTCCCCGTGAGCCAAATAGAACCGCGGTACATATAAGAATTTCCAGAACCACCTGGCCAGTCTGCAGAAGGCGTTCTATCTCTGTAAGCGTCATCACCTACCATAGAAAAATTAGTCACACGCATCCAAATAGTACCAATCTTGTGATAAGCAAAGTCGTATGGAACGACCTCACTTTTTTTAAATAAGACATGTTTTTTATTTTTAAACTGTATGGGTTCACCTGCTGCAAAAAGAGTTGTGACGAAGAGCAACAAAGGTAAAAATAGCATTAACGTTTTTTTCATATTTTCTCCTAAAGTCACTTCGCTCAAAATTTCAACGATATGCCAAGTTTGTACTGACGTTCTGCAGGGTAAATGAGTGGTGTTTGAATGATCAAGTTTGTCAATTCTTCTTTATAAATAATATCAGGTGGATTGTCCTCGCCCGAATTGCGATTCGCGTCATAATATTTGGTATAAATACTATAGTGTTCTTTATTATTAAAGGCATTAAAAATATCAATATTTAGTAAAATCGAATAGCGACTTAATGCAAATTTGCGACTCAATCTAAGATCTACATTGTGAAAAGAGGGTAATCGTTGATCATTCGATGCTCCCTGTAGTCCATAGCTTGTGAAAGGTTTTCCTGAACCAAATTCATATTGCATATCGCCGACCCAATTTTGTGTTAACGACTTTAGTCTCGACCATCCTTTATTGGAGTACAACACAATATTAACATTGCTGGAAACTCGGCGGTCAAAACTAAGATAGTACATTTTTTTATCATAAGGGAACAGCTTTACGCCATCAGATGATGAATTCCGACCTTTCGCAATAGAGTACGATAGGTTACCCTGCAAACTCCAGAATCCAACTTTTTGTCTTTGGATAACTAATTCTGCACCTTTTACATTTGAAAAATCACCATTTACATATTGATTTACTTCAGTCCCGTCAGGAAAAACAAATTTCTCATTGTTTACTAAATTCGATACGTCTTTAAAATAACCCGTAATAGCCATTTTTAGATTGCGTGTAAATAAATGTTCAAACGATACATCATAAGCGACCGTTTTCTCTGGCTTTAAACCTGGATTCCCAACCCAGTTACCAACTTTGGTGAGACTTTGGTATTGATAATTGCTAAAAAGGTAGCGTCCATCGGGTCTTTGAAAATAATGACCATAGGTAAAAAATAGAATATCTTTATCAGATATTGGATGTGATAAACCTATGCGGGGACTTAGCTGAAAACTTGGCTTTGCTTTTAATGGGTCATTGAAAATAGCATATCCTAAGCTGTCGTATCCTAACATTGGATTTGACATATTGCTTGGATATAGTACGGGATCTCCTGTTCCATTGGGATTAAAATAATCAAACCTCAAACCAACCAACGCAACTAGCGCATCTCTGAATTCCATTTTATCTTGCACATAGGCACCGACATCAATGTCATCTTTTTCCCATATATCTTTTCGCAATGTATTCAATGCAAAATCGCTTTCGTCCGAAACAGAAGACCAGCTGACATCTTTAACATCAGTGTTGTTAAGATTAAATTGCCATCCCGCTTTGAGTAAATGAAATTGATGTAATTGGGACGTAATATCCCATTTTAATACATATCCTTTAACGCGTTGTTCGCGAAATTCTGAGTCATCGCCTCTTAGCCACCAAAATTCATACTCGCGCTCTAATTTTTGGGGACGAGGACCTTCTATCCCTCGATCCCATTGAATAAGTTCTTCCGTATCGCCATCATTATCTCGATCCGAATAATCCCGCATCGAATTTAGGAAATATGTATTCATCACTTGTGCACGAAACTCCATAAACGTTTTCGACGAGAATGTATACGTAAGGACACCGTATAAAATATTACTTTCTTGCTTTCGAGTCGTTAAATGGTTTTGTGGACTGTCTAAATAAAAATCTCGGTAATATTGCACGAGGATTGTATCCGAATCATTTAATGCAATGGAGTATGGATTTAGTAAACTATCAATTAATCCTTGTTGATAAAGTGTGGTATCAAAAGGATTTTCGACATAAATATAGCGCGTTAATGTGTCATTTTCGGCACTTAAATTTTGAATAAACTCATAAGAATCTGCCTGAAAGTTGTCTCCAAAACCATATTTGGCGGCATGGAAATAAAAGTTATCCCATTCTTTTAAGGTGTAATTGCTACCAATGGATAACCTTGCATTACTCGATATTCGGTAAGATATTTTTCCCTGATAACTCTGATTGGCGCGTTTTTGATTGAGAAAATATCCCTGCTTCTTGTTAAAGATATCACCTGAAACAGAAAATGTGGAATTTTACCAATGGGTCCACTTAACGAAAATTGATAGTCGTTTTCGAGTTTTTGCTGATATTTAGCATCTTTCCACCAGTCGTCTTTAGGCATAAGATTTTTATTTAAATTGCCAAAATTAGTCGTAGATGAATAAAATGACCCTTTGAATTTCTGATCTCCGTCTTTCATGGCTAAATTCAGAACCCCTGATTGGACATTACCATATTCGGCTGAGAAACCACCTAACGAAACTTCCATTTCCTGAACGGCATCTTTGGGTACATCAATAGAAAATCCTCCAAAGTCGCCCGTATAACCAGATGAAGAATTTTTTATGGGTATCCCATCAATAACAATCAGTACCTCACCCGACCGTCCACCCCGAAAATTATTCCCAACAGCTCCAGCTTGGTTTTGAGCAATTTCTATAATACTGGTAGCAGGTTGGATATCAATATCTTCTGCAGAGAGGATGTGTTTTGAAGAAAACTCGTCTTGATTTAATAGAGATCTCTCAGCCACAACGACCACTTCTTCGCCACTACTAATCGTCTCAGATTCCATTATAATGTCATTGTACGTTGTTAAATTCATTGATACGAGTATATCAGTTACTTTAACGGATGTATAACCGATATACCCAGCTGTTAAATTATAAGAGCCTGGTGATAAATTGAGGAGTACATAATAACCGTTTATATCTGTCGCGGAGCCAATTGTGGTACCCTCGATAAACACATTTACACCTACTAATTCATCGCCATTTTCGTCTGTAATAACGCCTGATATCTTCCCACTCGTTCCAGCATTTAAAACAGAAATTAGACCTAATAGGTATATAATTATTCTTAAATACTTTTTCATAAAAGACCCCATGGAAACTGAATTTTTTTTGCTTTCAATCTATACTCCAATATCATTAGTAACATGCAATGGCTCGTTTGCTGGGAAGCACTCACAGTAAATACGAATTAGTTTGCTCATGCCATCATCCATTTATAGAAGTGGTTATTTTTAACTCTTTTGAGCCATTGTGGATATGGAGAGCATCATTCTTCTCATGAATACCTCTTGAGTATTTGTTTTCATGCAAGCTATTCTTCACTTAAGCTAAATCAAGTCAAATTAATATTGGATGATTTTCAGCTAAGCGATCCTTTCCTTTATCAACAACAAATTAAGTTGTGCAATAAGTCTAATGTTGAATATAATTAAGGCATGTTTCGATTATGGAAATTTTTTCAGAATAATAGACTACCGAAATGTCAATCAACGTTTCTATTTTTACAAACCTTTTTAATAGGAGTTTTTATCTTAATGGAAACCGCTTGTACACCTCCAAATACTTCAAATTATCCAATAAACAATATTATTCCGAAACCTGTTTC
Source organism: uncultured Fidelibacterota bacterium (assembly GCA_937888365.1). Taxonomy (GTDB): domain Bacteria; phylum Fidelibacterota; class UBA8477; order UBA8477; family JABMPR01; genus CALBFA01. The sequence continues at coordinate 9,842 of CALBFA010000106.1, forward strand.
AAGTGAGTATCAACAAGGGAACTTTCGATTAACAGAACATACCGCCATTTATTTTTCGGCGAAAAATCAAAACCTAGAGAACGTCGCCAAATATCTCTCAAACTTAATGAAACCTGCAACAGGCTTTGATTTTCCTTATAGGGTGGCTGATGAAAATCACACAAAAGGTAATATTTATCTTGATCTCGATGCCAATGATAAAGAGTTGGGCAACGAAGGTTACCTATTAAATATCAATAAAAATGCCGTCCAAATTTCTGCAAATAACGCCGAAGGTCTTTTCCGAGGCATTCAATCCTTGCGCCAATTACTGCCTGTTGAAATCGAACTCAAAATAAAACAGAAGATTAAATGGGAAATCCACGTCGTCTCTATTCGAGATTTTCCTCACTATGCATTTCGCGGAGCCATGTTGGATGTCTCACGGCATTTCTTTCAAATAGAAGACGTCAAACGCTATATCGACCTTATTGCACTCTATAAAATGAATATTCTTCACCTTCATTTATCTGACGATCAAGGGTGGCGGATTGAAATTAAATCGTGGCCAAATCTTACGAAACATGGTGGCAGTACGCAAGTCGGAGGCGAAGGTGGCGGTTTTTATACACAAGACAATTATCGTGAAATTGTACGATATGCGCAAGAACGTTTCATAACAATTATTCCAGAAATTGACATCCCCGGTCATACAAATGCAGCCCTCGCATCCTATGCAGAACTTAATTGCGATGGCATAGCACGCGAACTTTATACAGGAATGAAAGTTGGTTTTTCAACACTTTGCACCGATTCTGCCCTTGTATATCGTTTTGTTGATGACGTCGTGCGAGAGCTATCGGCACTCACACCAGGTCCCTATTTTCATATTGGCGGTGATGAGTCTCATAGCACCGAAATGAATGATTACATCAACTTTATAAATCGTGTACAAGACATCGTACATTCTCATGGTAAAATTATGATTGGGTGGGACGAAATAGCGAATGCTGACATCCGACGACAATCGATTGTTCAATATTGGGCCAAAGATAATAATGCAAAACTCGGTGCTAAAAAGGGTTCAAAAGTCATCATGTCGCCTTCGAAGCATATTTATTTAGATATCCAATACGACGAAAATACGCCTATCGGTTTGCATTGGCCAGGCTATACCGAAGTTGATGATGCCTATAGTTGGAACCCCGAAACACTTATCCCAGGAATTGATGATACTCAAATTTTAGGAATTGAAGCGCCACTTTGGACAGAAACTGTCAAAAATATGGATGATATAGAATATTTAACATTTCCACGCATTCCAGGCGTTGCAGAAATCGGATGGTCTGGGAACAATAATCGTCATTGGGATGAATATAAAATAAGATTAGCTCAACAGGGTAAACGCTTCGAAGCTATGAATATCAACTTCTATAAATCACCAAAAGTAAATTGGTAAAAAATTGGTCTAAAAAATATATTTCGAGTCAGTGTTACATAACGAGACGAATGCCCCTTTTGGGAAGGGATAGGGATGGATTTTAGGACTAGTTGATTAGGATTATCCCTAATTTTTATAGTCTAGAGCGCTGGAAAGAAACGTTTCAACTTTTGTCCAAAAGCCAGGTTCATGGTGGCAATTGGAATGGGCTTTACCTTCAATTTCCCAAAACTCGGCTTGATTAGGTTTAGCCGCCTGAAATAAGCGCTCCCCTTGAGAATAGGGTACGACAATATCATCTACGCCATGAATAATTAAAAATTTAGCTTTAGATTTTGAAATATTGTGAACAGGTGCAAAATCGTCAAAAGGCATCCCAATTTTATATTGAATAAATTTGAGCAAGAGCCAAACAACGGGAATTTTTGGGAGTCGTTTTTTGGCAAATTCATATTCCATAACATCACGTGCATGTGCAGGTGCACCTACCGTTACAACTGCCTCAATTCGAGAATCCAATGATGCGGCATAGATTGATCCTGCTCCACCAATGGATAACCCAACAAGTCCTATTTTCGTTCCTTGCTGACACTTTGTCATGACAAAATTCACCGCTTGCTTGATATCTTGTCCAAACTTTAACATTGACGAAAAGCCATCTTCATCACTGGAGCCATGATGTCGCGCATCAAACGCTAACAAATTATAATTAAAGGGATGTAAATGTTGAATATAGCGTAACATACGTCCGACATTACGACTCCATCCATGAACTAAAATCAATGTCGGAGTTATTTCAGAATTCTGCGCTGAAGGAATCCACCAACCATAAAGAGAGCGATTGTTAAGTGTTGGGAAACGTACTTCCTCAAAAGGAATATTAAATTTCTCAGGCGTCTCAGCATGAGGTGTAAGCTTTATCTGAAAAAATTTAGCGGCAATAAATCGAACAATCCAGAAAAGAGAAATAATAAGAAGTGTGGTCCAAAAAAATGTCATCATACGCCAGCAATGTATTTATGAAGGTACAAAATCCGAGACGATTTAATTTTTTTAATTGATGTCCTTAAGTAAGAAAATTTTTCACTCGCAAAAATTATCATTGGTCTTTATCTTCCTCTAAATCAAACTTAGATTTGGGAGGATTCTGGGGTTCAATTTCTATTTTAATGTCTCCGAGTTGAGAGGACTGACATTGTATTTTATCACCGCATTTTCCACTCAATTTTAAATGAGGGGCAATCGAACCAGTGCTCAAGACATCACCTGAATTCAAAGATAAATACTCTCCTGAAAATTTAATCATTTTCTTAAACGTCTCACGCGGATTTGAAACCACGATTTTGGGAAGTTCATTTTCATTGATAGCAATTGAGATTTCAATGCCACTTGCATTATCGACATAAAGAAACGGGCCAATACTTGTTGCAAAATCGTAGGATTTAGGGGAAGCTAAATTATGGGAATCATACCAGTTCAAAACGTAAGAAATCCCCGCAATTTCCGCCTTGTCGTCCCTTTTGGTGATAAAACAAACAAGCTCGATTTCGGCACTTAAATCATTCACATAATGGGGCTTTCTTATATTCTCACAATATCCCATTAGGCTTGTGGGGTTGGTGTAATAAAAATTCAGATCATCTTTATCAATGTTCTCCATACCCGAAAATATTCGAAAAGTTGGGGGCTGCGGTAAAGGGGGGAAAATATGTACATCATCAAGATGAAAGGTCGCTTGTTTCCCTTCAATCGTGATGGCATTTAAGGGGATTATTTGAAGATTTCCTTCAATTTTCTCTAATATTTTGATTGATGTCGTCCAATTTTTGAGAAGCAATTCCATTGATGTCGGTAAATCGATGAAATCGATGATTACCGCTTCTTTGCTCAACCAGATGGAAATTCGTAAGACATCAACGACCCGATTTTTTAAATACAGTCCTAATCGAGGTTCCATTGATTGATCTAAGGCGTAAGATAGGAGCTTCATAATGTTCTTTCCAGCATTGCATTGGCTTGTTCTATCCATCTAAGCTGCGCCTCTGCTATATATATTTCATGATCAATTGCCAACACCCAGTTTCGTTGAATTTTTGAATTTAATGATGACTGTCGATACTTGCGAGCTTTTGCTTGAAGGTCCTCTACATGTTTTAAAATAAGTTCTTTATAGTGTTGAATGCGATTCAGAATTATTGTATCGTCAATTCCCATTGAAAAAAAGAGCTTAAGCAAAAGTTCGTTCCTCACAAGAGGCATTTCGTAATCAATTTCGTTCAACCATATTCTTAGAAGTTTTTTGCCTTCTTCGGTAATAGAATATGTCTTTTGAATTTGTTTCGATTTAGTTTTAGAAACGTTTACGGTTGCCAACTTTTGTTTTACTAACTCCTTTAAATTCGGATAGAGTTGCCCGAAACTTTCATTCCAAAAAGTACTCATTGAAACATCAATATATTTTTTAATATCATATCCCGTGCTGGATTTTTGAGCCAGAATCCCGAGCAAAACAAACTGGGTTTTATTTTTTCGCTTCATATCTGCAAGCTATACAGATTGTTTGAAATGTAAAGAAAATTGTATTCGATGCGATTCAATGAAACATGAAACTTGAGAACGAGAAATATTAAAAGATTTTATTTTGAAAAACATGCAGTACTTCCATGATGAGCTAAGCGTTGCTCATGGGGATTCCAAGTTTATATTGATTCAAAATGATGATCATAATTGAAAGGATTTATACATGGCAAAAAAGTGGGCATTAGTATTAGGAGCCTCGAGTGGATTTGGCGGTGCAGTGAGCATCAAATTTGCCAAAGAAGGATATAATATTTTCGGCGTACATCTTGACCGGAAGCAAACCATGCCCATCGTAAATGAAACGATTGCAGCAATTGAATCTCATGGCGCAAAGGCTGTATATTTTAATATCAATGCCGCCGATGAAGCTTTACGCGGCGAAGCCCTCGAAAAAATGAAGCAAGAAATGGGCGAAGGTGATGAGATTCAAATGGTTTTGCATTCCTTAGCTTTTGGAGCGCTTGTCCCCTTAGTTTATGATGCTGAAAATGACAAACGCATGTCAGAAAAGCAATTAACCATGACACTTGACGTAATGGCAAATGCAATAATTTTTTGGGTTCAGGCTTTAATGGGAAAAGACATGCTGCACAGAGGTGCTCATATTTTTACAATGACAAGTGCTGGCGGACACCGAGCATGGCCCAATTATGGTGCCGTTAGTGGTGCAAAAGCCGCATCCGAAGCTTACATACGTCAACTCGCTTTAGAGTTGGCTCCATTGGGAATCGCCGCAAATGCCATCCAGGCAGGCGTAACAGATACAGCAGCATTGAGAAAAATCCCAGGCAGCGACAAAATGATTGATATGGCGCTCTCCCTAAATCCCGGGAATCGATTAACAAGTCCCGAAGATGTGGCCGATATTATGTATTCTATCGCCCAAGGGACAACCTGGGTTACGGGTAATGTTATTCGAGCAGACGGTGGCGAAGATATTGTTGGCTAGATAACTTTTTCAAACTTCAATTTTAAAAGCCGTCCTTTTGGATGGCTTTTTTGTGCCTATTTTTTCAAATATTTGATAAGTTTATCAACGATTAATACCGTTAAAATATTAACAATAACTGACACGGCAATAAACCATGTCCATGCGAGTCCTTGTGTTTTCAGGAAAAATACAATCGCGATTGACGCAATTAATCCCGAGATAATGCTAATATGAGAAAATCTAATATTGAATTTGGTTAATAGAAAGAGTCCTAGCAATCCACCATAGGTAAAAGATGCGATTTGCAAGCCAATGATGACAATCGCTGATTCGCCTTCTACGAAAAGCAGTGCAATACCTATTAATAAAGTCGCCCATCCCAAACTGATCCAACGGGATAATTGTATCGACGCTTTTCCGCCCATCCAGTCAATAACCGTTGATGATGCCAAACTATTGATGGATGAACTCAGCGTTGACATAGCCGCCGAGAGTACGCCTGCTAGTAAGATTCCTCGAATGCCTGTTGGCAAATATTCAATAATAAACTTTGAGAATTCCCGATCTTTCGTAATTTCAATTCCATTATAAAAACCATAAAGCATGGTGCCAGCAAGCATAAAAATGCCGAATTGGAAGAACACAAAAAAGCCACTACCAACCATTGCTTTTCGCGCTGATTTTAAGCTTGAAGTACTTAATACGCGTTGCACCATCATGTAATCCACACCATGACTCGCAAAGGAGAGTAACATTCCTCCTATCAATGCAGAAAGGAATGCGTAGGGATTCGAGAAGAGGTTCCAATCCCAATTGAGAATCATTGTCTTTTCAGAGCTTAGCGCCATTTTAATATGTTCTATTTCGACGGGTCCAGAGAGGTACCATGTAAATCCAATGACAATAATTCCGCCAGCGAGATAAAGCCCGAATTGTAAGGCATCAATCCAAATAATTGTACGAATGCCACCAGAGAGACTATACACCAATGTTACGAGACCAATTAATAAAATTGCAGCCCAAAGTGGCCAGCCTGTCAAGACTTGCACAATAACGCCTGTAGCTAAAAAGCGAACGCCATCCGCCAAAATGCGTGTGATTAAAAATACACCTGATGCTGTTTTTTGGACATCTTTGCCAAAATGTGAACCAATTATTTCGTAGATGGAACTGACGCCTTCTTTGAAATAAATCGGCAAAAGAATCCATGAAACAAGGACGCGGCCTAAAATATATCCCATTGCTAATTGTAAAAATGTCCAATCACCGCGATAGGCAATCCCCGGTACGGAAATAAATGTTAGTACGGATGTTTCCGTTGCAACGATTGATAGCATCGCCACAAACCATGGTAGATTTCGTCCGCCCAAGAAATAATCGTTCGTCGATTTATTTTGTTTGCCGCTTAAAATGCCGTATATCAGCAATCCTGAGATAAATCCAACGATGACTAAAATATCTAATACAGATAGCATTATTCACTCTTTTCAAAATATTGGTTTAAAAAATCGATGGCCTCTATATAGGAATCTACTTTCTTTCCGTAAAATTGCGCGACGCAAACGTCGCCCGTTAGGGAAATATTTCGGAACGGCTCTCTTTCATAAATATTGGAAAGATGCACTTCAACGACAGGCGTTCTTATGGCGTCAATGGCGTCTCGTATAGAAATGCTCGTATGTGTATATCCACCAGGATTCAATATAAAAGCAGATGTCCACTTGCGGCGCCGATGCAATAAATCGATGATGCGCCCCTCATGATTCGTTTGTACAATTTTGAGTTCAATGCCAAGTGTGCGTGCGTGTTTTTTAAGTTGAGTATTTAGTTTACTCAACGTTAGATTGCCGTATTCTTTAGGGTCGCGACTCCCCAATAGATTCATGTTTGGACCATGAATAATAAGTATTCGTTTTACCATTTTTTGATTTGTCATGGGGACAAATTCTCAATTCCCTAGCGCTAAACAAGCTAAAAATGGCACTCACTGTTTCCAATTGTATGATGTGTTTTGCTAAGCGACACTGTCCCAGATTGTAATAAGCCCTTTAGTCGTAACTTTTTTTTGAAGTAGTTTTAATTCTGCTTGTTCTAACAATTGAGGAATACCACCGTGCTTCATGTAGGATCGAAATCCTTGATAATGATTCCATCCTGCCATAAACTCAACAATATGGACGCCCCATTTTTTCGTAAAAGGGTTGAGGGGAAATGACCAGTCTATCAAAATAACGCGATGCGCGACTCGTTTCATTTCTTTAATAACCTTGAGACGGTGCTCAAAAGGCATTTCGTGAATCACGAGTGTCGAAATGGCGACATCAAACGATTTATCATGAATCTTGTCCAGTTTCGTCGCGTCTAGTCTCACAAAATTTAAATGGTCAAATCCGAGTTTCTCTTTCTCGCGAAGTGCCGTCTCGATCATCACTTCTGACAATTCTATACAGAGTCCCTCTTTAATCTTATGTCCCATATTAAATAATTGATCGCCTGTTCCGCAACCAATCTCTATAATTTTCGACCCATTTGGCACCAAACGCGTAATGGCGTCGCGGACATGTTTTAACGAGGGATCGATAAAGGTTCTGTAAATTTTACCGTCATAATAATGATTTTTTTCTTCAGGAATTTGTGACGCAGATGACATTATTTTGGCCTCTTTCCTTGAGGATATTATGTTCACAAAATGTGCCAAAACAAGCTGTTAAGCCATCAAACGAAAATTGATGCTATTTAGATGAGTGTTATTTATTTAATGAAGAATGTGTGTTAAATCTTTTGTGTCGATGATATCAGTCGCGGCTTTTTTTAAGACATCTTTCGCACAAAACGCAACGCGTGTATCGGCGTGTGCAAACATTGATAAATCGTTCGCGCCATCGCCTACAACCATGGTTTCAGTGCGTGAAATATTAAGAAGCGATTGCATACGCAAAAGCATGTCACCTTTGGAATCATTGAACATCATATCGCCGCCAACTTGACCCGTGAGAAAGCCATCTTTAACATGTAAATGATTCGCAAAATCCGCATCAAAACCCAATTTTATTTTGGCAATTTCTGTCGCAATTCGAAAACCGCCACTGAAGCACAAAACTTTCGCGCCACGTTTTTTTAGCTCCGCAATCGTTTCCCGCGCACCTGGCATGTAAGTGAGATTTTCCATAATATCCAAAACTTTGGGATAAGACATGCCTTTTAAAAGAGAAACACGACGTGTCAGGCTTTCAAAAAAGTCTAACTCTCCCGCCATGGTAAGATGCGTGATACGGGAAATTTCATCACCAATACCATAGGATTTTGCCAAAATATCGATGGTTTCGCCATCCATTAATGTGGAGTCAAAATCAAAAACGCAGAGTTTAATAGTTGGTTTCATGAGGTCATTTCAATTACAAATATTCTACACTTAAAGCCATCAAACTCTAAAAGCCGAAATACCCGTAATGGTCTCGCCCACAATCAGTGTATGCATTTCGTGGGTCCCTTCATAAGTCAAAACCGACTCCAGATTATTAGCATGTCGCAGGCTCACATATTCATCCACGATGCCATTGGCGCCAAGAATAGTCCTCGCCGAACGAGCAATGTCCAGCGCCATTCGGACATTATTCATTTTCCCCATACTCACATGATAATGCTCCATGGTTTTCGCGTCTTTCAAGCGACCCAATTGCAATGTTAAAAGTTGCGCTTTCGTAATTTCCAAAATCATTTCCGATAGCTTTTGCTGGGTCAATTGAAATGCTGCGATGGGTTTATCAAATTGAATACGCGTTTTCGAATAATCAAGAGCTTCCTCATAGCACGCCATTGCTGCACCAATAACGCCCCAATTAATGCCGTATCGAGCTTGTGTTAAACATGAAAGCGGACCCTTTAATCCTTTGATGCCTGGCAACTTATTTTCAGCAGGAATCCGACAATTATTCAAAATAATTTCACCTGTTATAGATGCACGCAGCGAGAGTTTTCCTTTCATTTCAGGCGTTTCAAAACCAGGCGTCCCTCGTTCAACGAGAAATCCCTCCACAATGCCATCCTCATTTTTGGCCCAAATCAATGCAATATCAGCGATGGGACTATTGGTAATCCACATCTTTGCACCGTTTAGAATATAGGAATCGCCATCTCGTCGAGCGCGTGTAATCATACCGCCAGGATTCGATCCATAGTCCGGCTCCGTTAATCCGAAACAGCCTATTTTTTCACCACTGGCCAGCTTCGGAATCCAATACTCTTTTTGCGACTCACTTCCATACTCGTGGATTGGCCACATGACCAACGCACCTTGCACTGAGGCAAAGCTTCGCAATCCAGAATCACCGCGCTCGAGCTCTTGCATTATGAGACCATAGGCAATATTATTGATGCCTGCACATCCGTATTTCTCAGGCAAATTCGCACCGAAAAATCCCATCTCGCCCAATTTAAATCGTAAGTCCATTGGAAACGTCCCAGCACGATAATGCTCAACAACAATGGGATTAAACTCTTTTTCCACCCATTGACGCGCCGTGTTTTGAATCAATATTTCTTCGTCGTTTAGAAGTGATGAACTATTAAAAAAGTCAGGCGAATTAAGTTGAGGCATAATTTATCCTTTGGTTTTCATTGAAATAAAATAGTCAGGATTTCAAAGATGAAGAGTGATAATTTACAGAATGTTTGATTTTATTGTTCTATCAATAGGTCTTTAAGTGCTTTTGCTAATGTTGGATATTTAAAATTGAAACCGCTTTTTACCAATTTCTCAGGTGAAACACGACTGCCTTTAAGAAGCATTTCTGACATTTGTCCTAACGCTATTTTTAAGATAATGGAAGGAATCCGAATTCTAAAAATCCGCTTATTGCTGATTCCAATCGCTTGTTCTACGAATTTTTCATAGGTGATGTGCTCAGGCGAAACAGCATTATAAGTACCACTCATTTCACAATCTTCGATGGCTTTTTTATAAAGCTCGCAAAGGTCATCAACATGGATCCATGGCAAATATTGACGACCCGTTCCTAAAATAATTCCAACGCCAAATTTTAAAGAGCCGATCATTTTAGACAACGCTCCGCCTGATTTTGTCAGTACGACTCCTGTGCGAAACGTGACGGTACGGATACCAATTGTCTGAAATTTATCAACGGCATTTTCCCACGAATAGCAGACATTGCCTAAATAATCATCACAATGAGCGTCATTTTCGTTCAATATTTTGTCAGAGTTAATAGCGCCATAAATCCCAATCGCCGATGCAGAGATAAGTCCCTTAAGATTTGGATAATGTTCACGAATCATCTCAAATAGAAATTCCGTTGATTTTACGCGACTCTCGAGAATGTCTCGCTTCCGTCGTTGCGTCCATCTTTTATCGGCAATATTTGCGCCTGCGAGGTGAATGATATAGTCAGAAGATTTGAGCGCATCAACATCAATGATGCGACGACTCGTATCCCAATGATAGTGCTGTACTAATTTCAATGATTTGGGAAATCGACTTAAAATGGCGACGTCGTGACCTTTTTCTAGCAGACATTGTGTGAGAATTTTCCCAATTAAACCTGTCCCGCCCGTAATAAGAATATTCGCCATTTTATTTTAATGAGGCACACAATCCTGATCGACTTTAATAATATTTTCTATCGCGAATCCCTTATTTTTCGCAATTTCTAGCAGCGAATTATAAATAGAGTCGTCGAGTATTTTTGTCCGAGACAGTACCCACATATATTTTCGCGAAGGATCGCCTACGAGTACATATTGGTAATTTTCATCCAAGGAAATAATGTAATAATCGCCTGCAAAAGGCCAAAAGAATGAAACTTTTAAGCGACCTGGAAATTGTGCATCTGGAACCCAAGCCGTTCCTTTTGCTTCATTGAATTTGCCACCATCCTTTGCCAGGTATCCCTTATTCAGCACAGCGATTTTGCCATTATCCTTAAGACTATAATGCGCTGTAACGCATGTCATATCCTTTTCAAAACTATTGGGGAGCCGTCCAATTTCGTACCAAAGCCCCAAATATCTTTGAATATCAACACGTTCCACCGTTGGCAAATCTACATTTGGTTTGCATGAAAATAAGCTAAGCATAAGCATGACCAATATTAAAATGCGTTTCATAGTTTTGATGTCCTTTCATCGTTGGTTTTGGGTGAGTCATTAAACATAATTTTGCATATTTTACGGCGTTTAAATTCATTTTTAACGGACTATCAATGCCGATTAAACAACGCAAATGAGTCCAATCTAATTCTCTACTCAATGCGTAGACAATTTCTTGTTGGGGAAAATGTTTTTTAATCATCGTTGTTCCTTTTTAAGATTGGCTTTGGGAATAAAACCGATGTTTAGTGAATCGACATCAAACAGATGTATGTCGAAATAATCCCAAATAATCGACATAGATATTGTCCATGTTGATTCAATCGACATACTTTTTTATACTAATTTGAAAGTACATCAATTAACGGTTGATTAATATAATATACTTCATTCCCAATTTTATTAGCATTAAGCATCCCTATGATTTCTAATTTTTTTAGATACTCACTTGCCGTTTGTCGTTTGGCTATATTATGATCCTCTAAAACTTTAATTTTAATGTATGGGTGGCTAAACAATAAATCGAGCAACTCTTTTGAATAGGATGATTTTAGGGCGTCTTTGACTTTAATTTCTGCATCACGTTTTAATTGTAAAATAGAATTTATTTTTTTTAAGGTCATTGCAGATGTTTCTGAAACTCCATTGACAATAAACAAAATCCATGCTTCCCAATTGTTGTTTTCGGTAACTTCTCTGAGCAGTCGATAATAGTTAGACTTATTGTTAATGATGTAATTGCTAAGATATAAAACAGGCAAGCCTAATAATTCTTGTTGAATGAAATATAAAACATTAAGTATTCTTCCTGTTCTACCATTACCATCACTAAAAGGATGAATTGATTCAAATTGGTAATGAATTAATGCCATTTTTATTAAAGGATCTAAATCAGAAAACGCATTATCGTTGATGAAATTTTCTAATTTAGACAATTTATCTCTGATAATACTTGCACCTTCTGGCGGTGTATAAACAATATTTTTGTTTGTTGGGTTTGCTAGTTTTGTACCCGTATTTTTTCTAATGCTATCCGAAGTATTTCGTAAACGTTGCATGATTCCAATCATTAAATTGGAGGTAATGAGTTTGTTTTTATGAAACTCTTCAATACCCCAATACATGGCCGCACGGTACTGAAGCACCTCTTTTGCAGCTTGGTTTCTTATAACACCACTCATTAATGTAGCTCTATACAATTCATCTTGGGTAGTAACTATGTTTTCTATAGCGCTAGATTCTTTACTCTCCTGAAGCACAATTGTATTTAATAATAACTCCGGATTCGGCAAGGTTTGACAATATCCTTTTAGCTCGGCTAATACTTTGTTGGCGTTAATGCTTGCTTTAAATATAGCGGTGGTTTCCAAATTTACCTTAGGGGGTAAATCCGGTAAATCATTATAGGGGATGTCTTTGTTGAATTTTTCCATCATACTACATTCTTTACGAATCTACCACGAAATTTTGAGTTATCATCGATAACATTGATCGGATTCTAATTAAGAACAAGCCCAGCCATAAACTCTTTTGCGCCAAGATTTTCCGCATCAAAAACCATTGCTTTGATAACTTTCTGTTCATCTTCTGACAATAATCCGTTTGCAAGTGCCTCGAATTTGTCGTCTAAATCCTCGAGGGTCATAGGCTCGCGTGGGTCGCCTTTGGGATATTCCATATATTCCTCAAACTGCTTCCCGTCTTTTGTTGTGATGACAACACGCGATGGCTGTTTCGCCGGAAACATTTTCTCAAATTCGATTGATGGCTCACCTTTGATGCGGTCAATCACCTCGAAAATTCGAGGGTCTTTCAATTTTTCATCCGTAAAGGATTGTGTCGTAATTTTCTTATCCACGATGGCTGCTGCAAGGCAATACGGCAACGAATGATCTGCTGTCTCGCGGGATGCAGGGCGATATTTCGTTGGGTCGAAAAGAATATCGTAGGCTTGAGCAAATGCCGTCACTTTCACTTCTTCGACATCACTATAATTGAGGTCGTTTTTCCGCATCAAGTTCAATGTGCAGGAAATATGCGTATGGGTCAAAGCTTCTGTCGGAAAAGCTTTCATACCGCATTCCATAATTTTATAACTATCGCCTAAGCCATCCACCAAAGCAGAAACATCCCAACTCCAGTTCGATGCGCCGTCGCGACCCATCATTTCTGTTGGATTCACGTTGCCGTCTTTGGCATCCCATCCGATAAAGGCATCCATAAAACCTTCTTTGCCCTCAAAAACTTTTTCGGTGCCAGAATAACCTTTTTGCGCTAAAAGTGCCGCAAAAACGCCTGATTGAACCGCCATAGGATCAACTGTATTTTTCATCATTGTCAAAACGCCGGCGGTTGGGCAACCGATTGTATGATTATGAGATCCATTGATACCGATAGCGTTAACCATTTGATCAACGGTGAGATTCAAGAGTTTCCCAGCAACAATGGGTGAAACGAATTGCGTAAGTGTTGCGTGATGCCACTTGCGTTCGCGAACGCCAGGTTTTGCAAAGAGACACAAACGTTGCTCAAATTCGTAAGCTAACACAATCGCCACGATGACGTCTTTCATGGAGGTATCCATCATCTCGCCAACAGATAATGCAGCAGGAATTAAATCCGATGGATGAGACGGGTCTTCTTTCCAATAAATATCATTAAAATCGAGGGCGCGAATCATAAGGGAATTCACTAAAGTCGCATTAACGGCGGGCATTTTTTGTCCAAAACCCATGACCGTCGCTTCATCTTTTCCGCCAAAATCTTTATAAATATCATACATAATATTGACGTCTTTGGTGCGATATCCGCCAAATGCACAGGCAATTGAATCATATAGGTAGCGTTTTACTTCATAGACAACGTCTTCAGGTAAATCTTCATATTTTAAACCGACTGAAAATTCAGCGATCTGTCTTGCGATTGATTTTTTCAAATTTTTCTCCTGTACTATAAACCACGAATTTCACCAATTTCTCGAATTCTTTTTTCGTGTAATTTGTGTAATTAGTAGTTATCAAAGTTTTTTAATTATTGCATCAGCCATTTCTTTTGTAGAAGCAGCACCTTTTTCAACGACATCGGCTCTTCCTGCCATTTTTGCCATGTCATAGGTTTTAACGTTGCCTTCGGCGACGACTTCTGCAACTGCTTTTCGAATCTTCTTCGCGATGGTTGATTCATCAATAAAATCAAGCATCATGCATGCCGATTCCACCATTGCAATCGGATTGACAATAGAAACTGGATAATCGGCATATTTAGGGGCAGAACCGTGTGTTGGCTCGAAAACAGCAACGCCACTTTCTGGATTATACTGAGCGGAGCATGCGAAACCCAGTCCGCCGATAAGGCCCGCAAATCCATCGGATACGATGTCTCCAAACATATTCCCCGCGACGATGACACCGTAGTTTTCAGGATTTTTGGTTAGCCACATCATTTGCGCATCAATATTCGTGTTCCAGAGTTCGATATGAGGGAAATCTGCTTTTTGCATCTGTTGCGCCATTTTATACATCATGCCTGATGTTTCGCGAATAACATTCGGCTTTTCGCACACCGTTACGGATTTATAGCCGTATTTATCAGCATATTCAAAAGCGGCTCTTAAGATACGTTCGGTTGCCTTTTTTGTAAAAATTCGGGTTGAAATGGAAAGTTCGTCAACAGGTGTTTCTCCAAAATTTGATACAAATTTTGGATGCGTCATAAAGGCAGCATGAACCTGAGGACTTGGATTTGACCATTCGACACCGCCATATAAACCTTCCGTATTTTGTCGAAATATTGCCACGTCAACTTTCGGTTCTTCTATTGTTTCGCCTTGACCTCTTCGAATAAAGTTGAGTGGATTTCCCGTGTAAGTTTTGCAGGGACGCAAACAAATGTCGAGATTAAAATGCTGACGAAGTCCCACGATTGGGCTGGAATAAACCAATCCTTTTTCTTTTAATTCAGGCAATAATTCGTCAAAGGCTTCATCTTTTGGTTTTGATGTGATGGCACCAAAAAGGCCAATTTTATGTTTTTCGAGTAAATCAATTGTGCGTTGAGGTAATGGATTTCCCTCTTTGCACCAAAATTTCCAACCAATATCGCCTTCGACATAGTCTGCTTCAAAACCAGCTGCACCCAATACGCGAATTGTTTCGTCTAGAACGGTTTTGCCAATGCCATCTCCAGGCATGCTTATGATTGTTCTTTTAGCCATTTTATAACGCCTTTCTTATTATTTTTCTCATCTATTTTCATCTAAAAAGGTGCCGATTTCTTCGATGGAATGAAGCACAATCGCACCGGTTTCTTTCAATTTTTGATAGGTATGATTACCGCCAGGGATTAAGACGCAATCGGTTCCGATGGCTTTTGCGACATCAAAATCATGAACCGTATCGCCAATAAACAATACCGAATCGGGATTAAAAGGAAGTTCCCCAATCCACCGTTTGCCAGTTTCAATTTTGCCGTCAGCGTAGTGATTATCAATGCCATTTACGCCTGTGAAATAATCCGTCAGTCCAAAATATCCCACCAGCTCGCTTAAGGTTTCTTGTTTATAGGCGGACAAAATCGATTGTGACATTCCGCGACTTAAAATATTTTCCAAAACCGATTTTGTTTGGTCATACAATTTCGCCTCGTGACGTCTCTCTTCGTATTGGCGAATAAAATCGGTGCCGACCTTTTCAAAACTGACTTTTGACCAATCAAAGCCAAGTTTGTCATAGTAGTTTCGGACGGGAAAATCAAAAATGCTTTGATAATAATCGTGTGATATTTTGTTGATATTATTTTCTTCTAAAACGGAATTAATGACATCGACACAAAGCCAGGCATCATTAAATAAAGTACCGTTCCAGTCCCAAATGATATGTTTATATCGCATCAATCAATTTCTTCAATTGTTAAAATTTTGGGTTTTACATCGATTAGTATTTGAGATTCAGGGAATTCATTTTTCATGCCGTCTTTCAAAGCACTATATATTTCGGTTTCTTTCTCGCAGCCCATTGGTACGACAAGCTCTAATAGAATTGTTTCGATAGTGTCATCATGAGAAAGCACTCTTAAATCTTGGAAGTTCAAAATCTCTTCATACTGATTTAAAAAGCCATCTACATACGTTTGAACACGCTTAATGTCTTTTCCTTTTTGCATGATGGGGTCAATATGTGTGACGACTTGTGCGCCGATTTCGTAAGCAATTTTTCGCTCCACATTGTCCGCAATATTGTGGGCAACGTCTGACGCCGTATTGGCTAAAATTTCCACATGAAGCGAAATGAATTTTTGCGACCCGTATGTATGAACAATGACATCATGCACATTTTGAACACCTGGAACGGAAATAGAATAATCAATGATTTTCTTGATAAAAAGTTGTGATACGGGCTTCCCTAATAATTCATCAATGGCATCACGAGCAATTTCGTATCCTGCATGCACCAGCATAAATGCAACGCCAATCCCCATAATACCATCAAGTTTTGAAAATCCGTATTTAGCGCCGATGAGGGCTACGATTACAAGTATCGTTGTATAGACATCACTTTTATGATGCATGGCATCGCCGCGAAGGGCGTCGGAATCGATAAGGTCGCCCAGTTTATAGGCAAACCAGGCCATAATCGCTTTGACTATAGCCGTTGAAGTTACGATAATAATAAATAGCCAATTCAAAGTTTCTGTCGTTACGGTATCTTCGGGAGAAAAGAGCCGAACAATCGCTTCCTTAAAAAATTCGAATCCAACAACCGCCATCAAAATCGCGATAGTGAGAGTCGCAATGACTTCGGCTCTGCCATGTCCGAATGGATGCTCTTTGTCGGCAGGTTTATTAGCTACGTTGAATCCGAAAATAACGACTGCCGATGATGCGACGTCTGAAAGTGTATGAAAAGCGTCAGCGATGAGGGCAATCGAACCAATTGAATAGCCCATAATTGCTTTGAGTAAAAAAAGGAAAAGATTTCCCCATACTGAAACCCAGCCTTCGAATAAGCCGACATTATTCCGTACTTTTGGTTCTTCCCAACTGCCTTGATACGCCGTAAATTTTGCGACAAATGACTCGAATGATTTCATGTTTTTGGATTCCTTTTGGTCAACATTTTCATTGATACTTATGATAACATTCATTGAGCCTAAGACAACAAATTGCGTAGATAAAATGAAACCTCTAAAAGATATTTTTAGTGCATTTTTAGGAAATTATCAGCAAGCTTATAAGTAAATTCGGTGAAATTGGGATGATGCCTTTTGTGATGGGTATTCTAAAATATTAAGGAGAAAAATGTTTAAATTGATGTATTGGCTACTTAATCTTCATTTACAAAACTTTTATGATAATCACCTGAACTTAAAACTGTCTCGTAAAGCCCAACATTATCGCCTTCATGCTTATTAATTCCGATATATTCCAAAGATGCATCTTCATACCGCTTAAAACCAAACACCGCTTGATTCATATGTGCTGAATTAAAAACACCGAGACCCACCAATACTTCAAAGTCTTTTACTGTTAATCCAGTAACTTTTTTGAATAGGGCTGGTTCTAGTTGTGTAATTACATCCTTTAAACTTCTTTCTCTATAATCTGTTAAGTACATAAAAACCGGAACACGAGTAGCAAATTTGATTAGCTTATCCTGAATTTGTTTTCTTAAACTCTTGTATTCCTTTTCTTCGTCTGTAAGTTCTTTTTTCTCCTTTTTACTTAATTCACGCTCGTTAGCTTCTTTTTTAACTTTCTTAATAGCTTCCGATTTATTAATAATAGTTTCTATGTCCTGATTTAAATTACGGAAACCTTCAATACTCATCAATGCTTTCATTGCCTCCTCATTGTTCATCAAACGGGCAAGAGTGTTGTTATCCACATTTACAAGCAAAGCACTTTCCCAGCGTCTTGCTAAAAGTGTTGCTGTTGTTCCACTCATTGCCATGTCTAAAATACCTGCAGCATCTATTTGATTCATTGAGCTACCATCATAAGCCAAAACAGGAAGGAAATTTATAAATTCAGCAACTTTTGCCTCAGGATTTGATTCGTTTACATTCAAACGACAACTGTAATCCGCTATTTGCCGTAGGGCACGGTCAGGTGCGAAGTCAAAAACATAACATTCTTCTTTTATTATTTCTTCTTTATTTGGTGATATGCTGTCCGGATTTTTAATTACCCATGGTGATTGTACTCTGAATGCTGCCTGGAAATAAGTTTCGGGACTTGAAGAATTACGTAACATAAAAATGCCTGTCCATGGCCTAACGGTAACTCCTGTTGTTAATTTACCACAAGAAAGTGTTATTGTTTTTGATTCCAATGGATTATCTGTCATAGCTCTTTGAACCGGAGGAAGTGCTTCTACACCAATTCCTGCACTTGTACCTGCTGCAACAACTACATTGTAATCGTGGTAAAATTTATTTTGGCGTTCTGACATTAAATTACTCATTGCATGACAAGCAGCCACACTTGGTAAAAACCAAAAAGTATGATTTAAAACTCTTAATAATGGTGCGTGAGAAAATGGCATAGGGGGTTTCTCCGCTCTCATTTTTAAGTTGTCAATTGAAGTGGGCATGAAAGAACCACGAATTAAGTCCAACCATTTTTGAACTTCATCTTCATATTTGAATTTTGCAGCAAATCCTTCGCCATAGGCAGAGAAAAAAACATTCAAATCAAACTCATTGAATTCACCCTGCATTGCAATTTCACGAATAGAATCGGGGAGTTTATAAGTTAGCATTACCATTCGAGGCAAAGCTGCATATGGATTTGGTTGTTCCTTCCAATTTTCTTTGGCTTTTTGCTCATCTGAATAAGTCCAGTTAAAAATTTGTTCTTCTATAAATTCACCTGATGTAATTGCTCTGAAAGGTGTGCCCGATAAATATAAATAAGCATTAGTTGTGATTGGCATATTTTCTTCATCAAAAAATTCAATACCTTCACCTTCAGCAAAATTGATTTCTTTTTTGTCTTCTGATTCAAATAGGTCTTTGGCATTTTCGCGCCATGCTCCATAATGGTATTCATCAAAAATAACACAATCCCAATTGGTAGCATGTACCCATTCGTTACGTGCCTTTATTCCTCCTGCTTCATTCTTTCCCAAATAATCCTGAAACGACCCAAAATATACTCATGGATAATGAGCTAATTTTGCCAATATCTCTCGTGTCTATATAAAGCCAAATCATCGCCAAAACAGAAATTAAAGGGATGGAGGCCAATATTGCACCCATAAATGAATTCTTTTTTGCAATTTCAGAAATTGTAACGATTAACGTCGTGGAGATAGCAATTTTGATTAAATAGTAGAGCAATCATTCCGCCTTGAGAGTTAATTCTACAAACGGATTTCTATTAGCCGGCACCCGTTTCGCTGACATTGAAGCGAAATAATGATTTATGATTTTAATGTCATGAAACAGAAAGCTGTGTTCAATAGATTCAGCAGCTGTTGACGTTTTTTTATAGGGTAAAAAGGTCTTCAAAATCCGATTCCTTGTTTTTGGAATAACTTCGCTTAAATGATTATAAAATCAAGGTCTCTTTTAATCTTTCAGTTGTGAAACTTTGAGTAAGATTTTTTCAAGGGCAAGCAAGATGCTTACGCTGCAATCATTACGCATAAGAATAAGCTAATTCCCCTTTAGGGAGGGGCTAGGGGTGGGTTTTTAAAAAAGAGAACCACAGAGGAAGCAGAATTTTACACAGAGAACGCAGAGAAAATTATTTGGGATTTATCAATTGTAATTCTTACCCATCCCTAACCCCTCCTCCCGACACGTAGGTCGGGATTTACATCAAGAGGGGAATAAAATAATGTTTTTCTTTGTGAAACTCGGTGCTTCTTTGTGGAGCTTGGTGGTAGATTTTTTTAACCACAGAGGAAGCAGAGATTTACACTGAGAACCCAGAGAAAATTATTTGGGATTTAAGAATGTCGATTAACGAGTGTTGATTTTAGAGCTTTTTACTATGAGATTGCATGGGACTCTTCTCCGCCAACTGGCGAATCAGAGTGACAGTCCTTTCTTTGTGGCTTCGTGCAACGGCGCCTGTCCTGAGCTAGTCGAAGGGTGGTAGACTTTTTCCGCAAGCAATACAGATTTAAACCGAGGACTATTGGTCAAAAGCACCTGCTGTACTAAATTTTCAAACTAAAATTAAAAGAGATATTGATAATGTTTTTTTGTTAATCGTTATAAAAATAATTCCCCATAAAAATAATTAGAAACATTCTCACTGTGCGTAAGACTTATATTTCATGTCTTCATTGCAAATATGATCCGTCCACCATTGTTTTTGAAATTGAATGAATTTGCTGATATCCGGCGTTTTATTTTGAGTAAAATCGAGGAAAAATTTTGAGATACCTAAAATATACTGTTTATGCAATTCGCAATGCTCCTCATAGTCAGGATAATTTACTTCAGCGAGCCATTCTTGTTCTTTTTTGAGATGAAAATTAAAATAATCAATGCTTCGGGTAATCAAATCCCGAAATTCGAGTTTGAATTGTTCTTGATTTTGGTGTGCTTGCATTTCATTTATTAAATCGAAAATGACCTTGTGGTGATTGTCAAATTCCTCTTTACCAACGCTATGAGTTTCCTCAACCCAAACAAAAACATCTTCACTATAATTTTTCATATCTACTTCTCTCTTTTATTTAATGTCTCTAAATACGGCTAACAAGGTAGCTCTGCGAAATGACAATTTTTAGCACCATGCATAAGGATTGACTCTAATCTATTTTAACCTTAAAACACTATTTTCTACTATTCCCTTTTTGCGTAGGTAGCCATGAGTATGGGGCATATTATTATAATTATCCCTTATTTAAAAAATATAGATGATAACGCATATCAAAAGTTAAAATATGATTACTCCACCATGATTTTAAAAAATCAATCAATTCATTTAAAACAGAATTGCCATGCTTCATGTGGGCCAAGTTAAGGCTCATTATTGTTATTTTGAATTTAGTATGTTCTGCAATATGTTCATCTATGTCAGGATAATGATATTTTTTCAAGTGGCTCTCTTCATTTTTAAGATGTTCCCAAAAATATTCAGTCATTTCTGTAAGCGCGGATGTTAATGTTTCAGACTGAGCATAAACGTTCTCTTCTTCCGATAAATTATTTATTAATTCAAATATTATTTTATGTTGATCATCCATTTCTTTTATGCCAACACTATCTTTTTCCTCCCAAATTAATTTTCCCAATTTTCTTCCTCCATATATGCCTTACAATCCAGCCACTACCAACGAGTGTGTTAAAATAAAATAAGATTCGGTATCTTAGAGACAATGATTTTCTTGCACTATCCTTACTCAAACAATTCTTAAATTTAATGAGGGTCTATTCGGCTGTCTCGACTTCTTTGGCGATTTTTTGCTTCACCCAGTTTTCGAGGCCCTCGCTTAAGACTAATTCTTGTGCTGCTTCACCCACAGGGCCGAGTTGATAGACTTTTGATCGTAGAGTGAGTGTCGCTTTTGTAAAGTCCAATGTCGCTTTAAGACTGGTTTTGATGCTGGGTTTTTTAATGCCGTATTTAGCCTTTAAATCGTCCACCAATTCTGGCGATTCCAAAACTAAAAAACCATTATTGATGGCATTTCGCTTATATGTCTCAGAGAACGACCCCGCAATCACAAGAGCCAGTCCGCGATATTTCAAAGCTGTCGCAGCTTGCTCGCGGGAACTTCCTGTCCCAAAATTGTAGCCGCCAACAAGGATGTCGCCAGACTCGACAATCGACCCAAATCCGCTATCATAATTTTCCATGACGACTTTTGCTTGTTGCTGAGGCGTAAAATCATCGATATATGTATATTTTCCCGGAAAAATGCCGTCAGTGTTCATATTGTCTTGATGACAAAAAATAATTTCGCCTTCAATACTCGAGGGGAATCCATCCAATATTGTAACGCTTTCGTCTTCTTTTTCGTGTTTTGGATGGCTTAGAATCGAGGCTTTCAAGGGAACCGAATCGATGGAAAATGGCGTGTCGATATAGCCTGAAAGGGCTGATTTCGCCACAACAGCTGGGGAAGCGAGATACGCTTCTGCATCTTTTGAACCCATGCGTCCTTTAAAATTTCGATTTGTCGCCGAAATACCAACTTCGCCTTTTTTCAACAGCCCTGTTCCTAAGCCAATGCAAGGACCGCAACCCGGCGACAATGTCCGCGCGCCGGCGTCTTTGAGAACTTGCCAATCACCGCGTCGTTCTGATTCGGTTTGTACTTCGTCTGAGGCAGCCGCTACATAAAATTCCACATGTTCTGCGATGGTTTTACCTTTAACAATGCGCGCGGCTTCGGCTAAATCTTCGACGCGGCTATTAACGCAAGAAACCAAATACGCCTTCTGAATCATCTTTTTTTCTTTCGCCATATCAGCCGCCGATATCATAACTTTTACATGATGCGGCCCAGAAATAAACGGCTCGACGGTGCTTAAATCCAAGGTAATTGTTTTGGCGTATGTCGCGTCTTTGTCCGCTTTCAAATCTTCCTTTATTAAGCTTCCCAACGCCGTTTCATTGAGTCGTGGAAGACTTCCATCAATGGTGTCAGCATCAGACGGCACGCCTGCAAACCCACGTTTCGAAACGGTTTTAATGCGATTCCGTATCCACTCGATTGCGACATCATCAATAGGAAACACACCTGCTAAAGCACCCCATTCCGTCGTCATATTGGCAATCGTTAAGCGTTGATCCAGGGTTAAATCCTTCAATCCTTCGCCTGAAAACTCGAGGGCATGATTCAAGACATCATCACTATTAAAAAAACCTGCCAGGGTAATAATGACGTCTTTTCCTGTAACGCCGGGTCGCAGCTTGCCAAGGAGTTCGACTTTTGAAACCGTCGGAACTTGCCACCAGGTCTGACCAGTTGCCCAAATCGCCGCCGCATCTGTGCGGACAATGGGCGTGCCAAGAGCGCCGATTCCACCGTACATATTTGAGTGGCTGTCGGAGGCAACGACCATAGCTCCAGGCCAAGCATAGCCTTCTTCTATCATTATTTGATGACCAATTCCTCGGCCTGCAGGATAAAAATCGACACCCATTTTTTTGGCAAATGTCTCTATAGCAGCGTATTTTTTGAGATTATCCTTACTGTCATCTTGGACATTATGATCCAGCGTAAAAACGGGCTGACGCGGATTAAATATTTTTGTGGCTCCAATACTATTAAATTTATTCATAACAGCGCCTGTGTTGTCATGGGTCATGACATGGTGAGGTCGAATGGAAATATAGTCTCCAACTTTTACAACCTGACCTTCGGCCAAATTCACAGCTGATTTTTGTGCAATTTTTTCTATTAGATTTTGTTTCATTTTTTTCCTTTCACAACGAAAACACCGAATAAACGAATTTTGTAGCTGTGATTTATTGTTATATTTTCAATTGATTACTGATTATTCTTAGATACGAATCGCTTAAATTGAAGAGGTATTTTACCAAAATTAATTAGATAGCCGACTTCGTGTTCTGTTGCCTTTAAATAATTAATGAGTTGAGCCTGATGAATTTTACTCACCTCATTAACTGCCTTTAATTCTAAAATAATTTTATCCTCTATTACTAAATCAGCATAATATTCACCAACAATTTGATTGTGAAAAACCACTTTGATTTTCTTTTGTTTCTCAACGCTGAAGTCTTTTTCAATTAAAGCAATTTCAAGTGAATTTTCATAAATCTTTTCTAAAAATCTAACTCCTAGTTCTTTTTGAACAGAAAAAGCTGTATCAATAATTACATCGGACAAGCTTTTATGTATTATTTCAACCATTCTTTACTTTCAAAATATAATATTAAACAATGTTTTTTTCGTCTTTTCGTTTATTCGTTGTTAATATTTATTTAAAAGGTTCAAAGCTTACGAAATCCGCATGATGCACAATAATCGACTCTGTGGTTCGTTTCCCTAAATCGCCTTCGGCACTATGGGTCGCAATAATATGCAACACTTCCGCAGGCAAATCGAAACGATCAGCAATACCGACGCCGGAAAATGGATGGCGCAATATTTTCCCGGCGTCGCTGGTGCCTAATTTTCCGTCTCTTATTTCGTATTCCAAGAGCTTGCCTATATCAATCAAAATAGCTCCAGAGATAAGTATATCCATATCGATTGTAATCTCATCACCGAAATTCTCTTTCATTTTATTGGCCATATCAACAGACAGTTGAACGCATGTACGCTTATGATTCATAAAAGAAATGGTGCAATTTTTGATGAGTAATGAGAAAGGGATTTTCTCTAAATCGTCTGCATCAAGGACACTTTTTTCAATAGCATAGACCCAAGCGTTCAGGGTTTTTTCACGCAACTCATCATCTTTTATCCAATTTATTTCAGGCCATATTTTGAGTACTTTTTCTCTCATATTTTTTCCTTTTTTAACCACTTATTACACGAATTGTACTAATTATTTAAAATCAAAAAATATTTAACCACAGATTACACCGATTCCACGGATTTATAAAACAAATCGTTCATATTTTAATGATTTTTCTCCATAATTTATCAATAATCCAACCTTAAGATTAGTTACTTTTAAATAATTTATGATTTGGGCACGTTCAACATCGCCCAGTTGTTTTATTGCTTTAAACTCTAGAACAACTTTATCCGCCACAACCAAATCACAGTAGAAATCTTTAATCACCTGATCTCGGTACGTTATTGGGTATTTCTTTTGAGCTTCATATCCAACGCCCTGATATTTTAACTCTATCTTCAAAGCTTCTTCATAAACGGACTCAACAAAGCCATTACCAAGTCTTTTATGCACTTCCATAGCACAGCCAATAATGTTATAGGTTACATCTTTATCAATGAATTTTGATGACATTAAATTTTCTTCTATCTGTGTAATCTGTGGTTAATAAGTGCATTCATTATTTCTTCACTCTAAAAATCGTATCGATGACAGTGCCATCAACCCATTTTACAACACCAATAGCTTCATCTGTAAATGTTGGTTTTTCAGGTGGACCGCCGATCAGCTCATCAATTTCGGCTTTAAGCTTATGAATAGTTTTAATGGGCAAATCAGTGTCTTTTGCCAAATTAATCAAATCTTGCCGTAAAGGATTGATCGCTATACCTCGCTCCGTTATAATGACGTCTATCAATTCACCTGGTCCCACGAGTGTCGTAACACGATCAACGATGATGGGAATTCTGTCTCGGAAAGCAGGTATGGGGAGAATCGTGCATTTTGATGTCAAACAATTTTGCCAACCGCCAATACCGTGGAGCATCCGACCGTCAGAATGCGTTACCACATTCGCATTGAAATTCACATCGACTTCGGTTGCGCCCAACACAACAACGTCCAACATGGATGCAAAATTCCCCTTTCCATGCCAATTGTAACTCGTAAACGGCGAGGTATCTTGATGACCCTCATTTTCACGCATGGAGCGAACGCCATCAAGGTCAAATGTCTGTCCATCTAGTATATAATCCGTCAATCCTTCTTCGAGCATTTCCACGAGATATTTCGTCGATCCGCCGCGGATAAAGCGCGCTTTAATTTTTTTCTCAATCATCATTTCTTTCAGGAAAATCGCAAAAGAAAGGGCTGTTCCGCCAGCGCCTGCCTGAAAGCTAAAACCATCACGAAGAATCCCCGTATCGCGAACAAATCTGGCCGTAAGTTCGGCAATATAAAGTCTGTCGGGTGATTTCGTAATATTTGTAGTTCCAGACACAATGCGCTCTGGCAATCCGACTTTGTCCAATTCCACAACGTAGTCAATATTTTGTCCCATAATTTGCCAAGGGATGCAGGGAAACGGCACCAAATTATCTGTCACGATAATAGATTTGTCGGCGTACAAACTATCTACAAGTCCAAAGCCCAAAAGGCCGCAAGCACTGGGACCTCTATCGCCTGTTGCATTACCAAAAGCGTCAGCCGTTGGGGCTGCTATAATGGCGATATCAATGTGAATTTCGCCATCTTGGACGGCTTGCCATCGACCGCCATGAGAGCGAAGCACCGCCAAACCTTTCATTTTTCCTTCCGATGCATAATCGCCTAAAGGTCCGTTTAGCGAGCCTTCTATATGATGAATGACGCCGTTATCCAGGTGCTTAATTATGGGTTCGTGGCAGGGAAAAGCGGCGGAAGGAAACCAAACTAAATCTTTAATACCAAGCTCGGCAGCAATATCAAAAACTTGGTTCATAATGAGGTCACCGTTTCGAAAATGATGATGACTCGAAAGCGTCATGCCGTCTTTAAGGCCTGCTTTTATCAGGGCTTCTTTTAAATTTGGGACACGTTTGTTTCCGTCAGCAGGGTAATCGCCACACGAACGAATGGGCTGTTGCGCTTTATATCCCGTGGGTTTATGCTTGTTATATCCTTTAAATGGGACGGCTTTTACGCCATTAACTTCCGTTGGCACCATGCGCCCAGCGGCATTTTCTATAAATGTGAGATTTTGCTTCATAAATTTCCTATTTATCAAAAGATTTAAAATTGGGCTCTGATTTTTGAGAATTGAATTCAAGCTGACCCTGAATGCGTCGGATTTGGTGTTTTGTATCTAACATTTTTGAGTCATTTCGCATTTTTTTTGTGATGACTTTCGAATCGCAAAACTATTTCAACTGCCCCGTTGCTTTGGCCATATTAATAGTGTGTAAAGCGCGTTTTACGACAGGCGGATCAATCATTTTCGAGCCAAGAGAAACAACGCCGAGACCCTTTGATTCCGCCATTTTAGCGGCTTCGACAATGCGTAAAGCTTTGTCAATTTCGTCTTGTGTTGGTGCAAAGGCATCATGCACCACACGAATTTGCCGCGGATGGATACAGCCTTTGCCATCAAATCCTAAAGCCTTCGCTTCCAGCACCGACTCGCGCAAACCTGTCTCATCATTTACATCGCTAAAAACCGTGTCGATGGCTTGAATTCCCGTCGCTCTTGCGGCATGGATAACCACACTTCGCGCAAAAAATGATTCATCTCCCTCGTTCGTTCGTGGCACGCCTAAATCTGCTGTGTAATCCTCTAGTCCGATGGCTAATGCGACGGTATTAGTACTCGCTTCTGCTATTTCCAACGCCTTCAAAATACCGCGGGCGCTTTCGAGAATCGGCATTAAATAAACGGATTGTGTCAATCCATATTTGTTTTGAATACTTTGTATATGAGCATCGACTTTTTTTAAGTAGGTAGCCGATTCGACTTTCGGCACTAAAACTAAATTGACATTATGGGGGATAATCGCATCCAAATCGGTGAACCCCATGTCCCCCTGATTAATGCGAACCATGCGCTCTGCACCAAAAAAATCTAAAACACGCAAGGCATTTCGGACAAGATGGCGAGCAGAATCTTTTTCATTTGGCGGCACCGAATCTTCTAAATCGAGAATAACGCCATCGGGTTTATGAATGCCAGCATTGAGCCATAATTTCGGCTGATTCCCCGGCAAATAGAGGCGACTCCGACGGAATTTATCCCGCGTTGACGTATAAAGTGTGTGGCTCTTTACGTCTGGTAATAATGCCGTTTTTAATGAGGGGAATGCGCGTTTAATGGCTGTTTCGATATGTGCCATCATTACAAATGGTATGGCACCAAAATCAATAATTTCTAACTTTCCTGTTTTGATACTGAGGGAATCCAAACTTTTAGCTGCAAGTTCACGAATCGATTTGCTGTACATGACCTCAAGCTTCGTCTTAACAACTATCTCAATTGGATTCGCTGATTTTGTGTACACAACCTGGCAATCAGATCGAATGTCCCCTGTTTGTGGACCTGCAGAATATGTTTGGTTTTCGGGCATAATAGACTCTTATAGTTGAACGTTATTTTTTCAATTTCTTGGCTGGAAGCTTTGGGCTCTCACAAGTTTTCATTCCGATATATTACTATTATTTTAGAGAAAAGAAATTGTTTTGATAAATCCTATATCATTCAGCTTTTTGAATAAAGGGTATAATTTTTTTATTGGATGTATGAATTGCGTAGTCATTTAGCTGATTAATAGAACACCATTTACTTGACGACACTTTGGATTCTGAAATATCTGCATCTAAAACACAATTATAAGCAACAAGCTTGATTTTAAAATGGGAATAAGCATGATTTAATTGTGTCAATGGACTGCCAACGTGTACAGAATATCCTGTTTTCTTTAATACTGAATTTTTCAGTGAGGTATCAAAATCTTCGCCATCATTCCATTGCCCACCAGGGAATTCCCACATCCCACCGAGGAGTCTTTCTTGAGGTCGCTGATATAGTAGGATCTTATCCTTATGATGAATTATTCCGACGATGATGTCGATTTCAGGGATACTTTTTTTCTTAACTTTAACGGGAAATTTATCAATATTATTTTGTTGAAAAGCGCGACATGCATTGAAAATTGGACATTCCTGACATAAAGGTGATTGAGGTTTACACACCATCCTGCCGAAGTCCATCAGAGCTTGATTGAAATCTCCAGGGGTCTTGTGGGGTATAATTTTGGATAAGAGATCGAAATATTTCTTTGTAACAATGGCTTTGTTTCCAGACTCAGTATCGGCTGAGAATCGTGATAAAATACGAATGACATTTCCATCAACGACAGGTTGAATTTCTTGATAAGCAATACTGGCAATCGCATTCGCTGTATAGTGTCCTATACCTGGAAGTTTTTGTAATGCATCTGCCGTTTGAGGAAATTCATTTTCAAAATTCCCGTAAATTATTTTTGAGGCTTTATGAATATTTCGGGCTCTGGTATAGTAGCCGAGGCCTTCCCAGCATTTCAAAATGTCATCTATGTTGGCGTTAGCCAAGGTCTCTACATTGGGGAAACGCTCCATCCATCGCAAAAAATAGGGGATGACGGTTTTAACTTGCGTTTGTTGCAGCATGATTTCAGAAATCCAAATGGCGTAAGCTTGATGCGTTTGGCGCCAAGGCATTTCATGTTTATCGCATTGAGCGTAATACCAATTCAGTAATGTCGTGATGAGTGTTTGAGTAAAAATAATTGATTAAACGGGTGCTTTGAAAAGTGCATCATGAGCGTGTTTAATATGCTCTGCATTGGAGCCCCCACAGGCTCCGATAATGGTAGCTCCCGCTTTAACGGCTTTTTTTGTCCATTCAGCGAACTGATCTGGTGGCATAATAGCGCCCATTTTTTTTGATTTTACGGTGGATTTCCCAAGATTGGGTAAAACAATGATTGGGATTGAAACCGCCGCTTTTAATAATTTGATAGCCTTAAGAGAGGCTTGTGTTGTGGTGCAATTCACACCCACAGCACTTACGCCTATTTTTTCGAGTTTCACGGCTGATGTTACGAGGTCATCGCCATTCCAAATAGTCGCTTCATCTTTAAGCAAGAAACACAACCAAATTGGTTTTGTACGCTTGAGGGCTAAATCTGTTATAAGTTTCGCTTCACGAAAACCATTGATAGATTCGGCTAAAATGACATCAACATTTTTATCATCAAGGACATCGAGTTGTGCATCATGCCAAGGTCTTCCAAAAATTCCACCGGGATATTCTTCGGGTTTAAGGCATTCACCTAAGGTCGTAATACAGCCGGCGATTTTGACATCTTTTCCAGAATCTTTAATTGATTTTTGAGCGGCCCGAATTGTTTTGGTTGTAAAATTACGCGCTAAAGTATGAGACTCAACACCCGAATACCCTGCTTTATGGTATGCAAAAGGCGTGGTTCGTGTGGAAGCCGTTGTTATAATCTGAGCTCCAGCATCGATATTTTCTTTATGTATGGCCATAACTTTGTCAATATGAGATTCAACTGCCTTCGCAGTCCAAAGAGGTTCGGTAAAGGTGAGGCCCATTTCTTCTAGGCGCGTGCCCATTGCGCTATCTAATAAAACTATTTCTGCTTGAGTGTCCAAATTGCGATCTATTCTTTTTCTATTTTTTCTGTTATTTGAATCATGTTGTTATCGGGGTCGGTAAACAGGCCCACTTTTATTTGGTCGGATACCATTTTCTTTTCCTGTAATTTAATACCTTTGCCTCTTAACCACAACTCTGTTTGATTAATATTCTCAACTTCAAAAACAAGTGCTCCATTCGGACTTGCATTAATCATATTGACTTTATGGATTGCAATCTGCTTTCCATTATCAAGTTTAAATTCAGCCCAGGTTTCATTTTTATCTATATTTAAAAGCTCAAATTCAAGGTCATCTCTATAAAATTTTAAAGATGCTTCAAAATCTGTGATGGCTATCCACGGGAACGAAAATTGTTTATACCAATTCATTTTTTCTTTCTAAATTCATTGTGTGTAAAAATTGCGATAATTCTTTAAAACTGTCAACAACTAAATGCGTGTTTATTAATTCTTTTTTTGAGTAACTCGTTGTAATGCCTATTGTCAAACATCCTGCTGCAAATGCTGATGATGTACCGGGAATTGAATCTTCAATTACCATCACATTTTTTGGATTTAATCCCATTTTTTTACAGGCGAGAGCATACGGTTCTGGATGCGGTTTTGAATGCTGGACAGCATCGCCATCTACGATTAAATCGAACTGATTATGGATGGTAAGATTCCCAATAATTTGATTTAAAAAAGCCCCGCGGGTCGCCGTCACCAAGCCCATATTTAATATGGATTTGAATGATTGGAAAAAGGGATAGAAGCCATCTACATAAGGGATTTCTCGGTTAAAAGTTGAGCACAAAATCTTTCGTCCTTGGGCCTGTATTTCATCAAGGCTTATCTCAAGATTAAATGCATCAATTAATTTACTAAAATAATCGAATTCACTTAATCCTTTTGAACTTTGCAAGAAGTCCTCCACTGGGTCCAAATTCAAACTTTTGAGCAGTTCACGTCCTGCTTCTTCGTAAAGGGGTTCTGTATCCACAACGACGCCATCAAAGTCAAAATAAATAGCTTCTATTTTATGGGGATATTGAAATTGTTTCAAAAGATTCCTTATAAAAAGATAGCAGGAAGCGCTAAAGCTCTTCCGACTAAAACTTAAATGTTTTGTTTTTTAACTTAGGCGCCTTCAGGACTGGATTGGGCAGCTCGCACAGGTTCTGGTGGCAAATTTACGATTTGGTCATGGTAAAAATCTGCAATATAATCGACAACATCACGCATCGATACAAAGCCCAATGCGTGATTCGCAGCATTCACAATGGGTACATGACGGAAACCACCTTCGGACATGCGATTGAGTGCAAACACGATGGGGTCATCAAAATGTAGCGACTCAATTGACGTACTCATAAAATCGGCTATTGTGGCTTTGTCATGATTTAATCCTTTACCAACGACTTTTCTCACAATATCACGTTCGGTAAAAATACCTACCAATTTTTCATCAACTTCAACAAGCAAGCAACCAACATGTTTTGTTTTCATTAAATTTACAGCGTCCGCAATTGATGTTTTTGGAGAAACAGCAACTTTTTCTTGTAATTTTAATGCACTAATGGGGTCTGATAATTTTATAGCACTCTCTAAACTGTCTGCACTTTCATGTTCAAGTTCATCCATATATTGTAATTCATCATCAAGGTAATCTTTACTCATTTCTAGTGTCTCCTTTTCATATCCCAACAAATATAAGTAAAAAACTACTTAAATGAAGCTCAAGAAGTAATTGTTTGTTATTTATTAATAATTAATCTTTGTTCAATTTAAAATTCGTTTTGTCTCAATCGATGCTATAGCTATTTTTTCGGCCAATTTTCTCGTTCTAGATGTTCAAGACTCACTTCAATTCCGCTATCTTCCGATAAATAATGAGCAATTTGATTGGCGAAATAAACGGAGCGATGCTGACCGCCAGTGCAACCAAATGAAATCATTAAATCCGTAAAATTTTGTCGTTTATAACTTTCTGTGGCGCTTGTTACCATTTTAATTGTTTGGTCTAAAAATTCTCGTACCGTACTTTCATTCTCTAAAAATGTTATGACCTCATCGTCGTTTCCATTTAAGTGCTTGTATGCAATGTCTCGACCTGGATTGGGTAAAAATCGACAGTCAAAAACAAATCCCCCTCCGTGACCTTTTTCATCCACGGGGACGCCTTTTTTAAAAGAAAAACTGCTGACACGAACGTGTAGCGGAAGTTCGGCGTTTCCATATTCTCGTAGTTTTGATGACATGATGATTGCTTTGAATACTTTTAACAATTCTGGGACTTCGATGGGTAAATCAACAATTTTGAGAAGAAATTCTAAGTTATGGACAGCGTAAGGAATACTTTGCAAAAAATGTCGCTTTTTTTCATAAAAACCACGATAACCATAGGCTCCCATTGCTTGCATGATACGCACCAGTACAAAACCGAATAAGGTATTTTTGAATTTTTCAATATCGGTTTTCTCGTACACAGATAAACTTTTCACATATAAATCTATGAGTTCAAGTCTAAATTCGTGAGGAATGTCCGCTTTTGCATCAAATAAAAGTGACGCAACATCATAATGAACGGCTCCCTTTCGTCCGCCTTGGAAATCAATAAATACGGGTTGCCCCTCTACAATCATGATGTTTCGTGACTGAAAATCTCGATATAAGAAATGCTCCTGTCCTGCTTCTAACAAAAAATTGGCAAAAACGGAAAAATCATCTTCCAATTTTTGTTCATTGAAAGGAATATACGCGAGCTTTAAAAAATAATACTTGAAGTAATTCATGTCCCATAAC
This sequence comes from uncultured Fidelibacterota bacterium, assembly GCA_937888365.1. GTDB lineage: Bacteria > Fidelibacterota > UBA8477 > UBA8477 > JABMPR01 > CALBFA01. Next base: position 42,621 of record CALBFA010000106.1, read on the forward strand.
ATCGAACGTTTGTCAAAACTATGATGCGGATAACTCAGGGAATAATCTAAATCTTGCCCACCTTCAATTTGAAATTTTGGAAGGAGGGAAATAATTTTTCGGTATAAATCTCGGACTTCCGTAGAAAAGGGTTCCCCCGCTTTTTTGCTACGCACCAAGACATCAAAAAGAGTTTGATCGCCTAAATCCTCTTGAAGATAAATACCCTTTTCGGCACTCTCGGCATACACGTGAGGAACGGACAATTTTTTCTGTTTAAAATGATGGCTAAATGCAATGAAAGCATGATTCTCCGCCAAATCTGAGTTATAGGCACCTATTATTTTATGATGCAATGAGGTCATGCGAAAATATTTTCGATTGCTCCCATGAGCAGGCAGAGCTTGAAACTTTGTAACAGGCTCAAGAAATGTTTCGAGGAACAATTCCTTTAAGTCATTTTTTGCTTTTGTTAATTGATTAGACACGATTCCTCAATCCAATAATGCTTAAAAATTCTGCTCGTGTTTCGGCGTCGTCATGGAATTCACCGAGCATAGCAGACGTTGTCGTAAATGAGTTTTGTTTTTCAACACCTCTCATTTGCATGCAGAGATGTCTCCCCTCCATCACAACGGCGACACCAAGAGGTGTTAATGCCTCATTTATTGTCTTGGCGATTTGATGCGTTACGCGCTCTTGAATTTGAAGACGGCGCGAAAACATATCAACAATTCGAGGTATTTTTGAAAGGCCTATCACACGTCCGTTCGGGATATAGGCAACATGTGCTTTCCCGAAAAAAGGTAGCAAATGGTGTTCGCACAAACTATAAAATTCGATATCTCGGACGACGACCATTTCCGTACATTCGTTTTGAAATATGGCATCATTAATAATTTCGTTGATGTCTTTTTCGTAACCATTAACAAGAAAACTCCATGCTTTTGCGACACGACGAGGCGTTTGTATTAATCCTTCTCTCGACGGATCTTCCCCAAGCTCACCAAGCAAATTTTGCGTCAAAATTTCAACATTATCAATATTTATTTTATTCATGTACTTTCCTTATCATAGAGCGTGTGACCGCTTGGGTCTTCATTTATATCTTTAAAATAGTGAACGCCTAAATAGAAAAAAGGTGTGTCTAATAGGGCGAAAATAAATTTAAAAAGGTATGAATTTAAAATTAGGACGATTAAGTCGGCATAGGTTTTTACGGAGTCACCAAGATTCCCCGCCCAAAAGAGTATGGACAGAATGGCAGTCGAATCAACAAGTTGACTCACCGTTGTAGATGCATTATTGCGAAGCCAAAGATGCTTACCTTTTGTAAAATTTTTCCAAAAATGAAAAAGTCGAACATCGATTGTTTGGGCGACTAAATAGGCAATCATACTTGCGGCGACATTGCCAATCATAAATCGATATACGCCTTCGAAAATGCTATTCCCTCCGCTTATTCCCGAAGCATCAGGAAAATAATGATTTGCAGTCATCAAGAAGAGTAGAAAAATATTCATGAAAAAACCAATCCTGACCACAAGTTGAGCCTTTTTCCGTCCAAAAAGTTCGGAGATAAGGTCGGTGGCTAGAAACGTAAAAGGATAGGCAATGACGCCGGCTGGGACAATCATGGAATATTCTGAGCCGTTGCGTACGAGTTCCGGTGTTATCACCAACAAGCAATTTGGCAAAACAATTGTGAAAAGTTTCACAAATTTGGTCGTTCCGATGATATTTCCCACGACGAGGGACGTAAGGAATATTGCTGAGAGTCCCAAGAATATGGCATCGCGTTTATGTTTGGTGTCGATTTTCATGGCTGATTTTTACCGTAATAATCTGTAAAGATACTGGGTGTTTCTTGTAAACGAACTCGCCATAAAGTACCATCAAAATCTTTTTCAATGGCTTCCCATATCCATGTCACCATATTTTCTGTTGAGGGTTGTTTCCCTTTGAACCAAGGGATATCGACTTCAATATGACGATGATCTAAGACATCAATGACATTATTTTTGACGACGTCTTTAAGATGACCCAAATCAACGAGAAAACCTGTATCGGGGTTGATCTCCCCTGTCACTGAAATTGTTAACGTATAATTATGCCCATGGAGTTGAATATCTTTTCCAAAAGCCATCCAATTTTCTGAATCTGTAAAGCTTGGGTTGTAATATTTATGTGCTGCGCAAAATTGAAATTGTTTATGTAGAATATGCATTATTTTCCTTTTTCATAACAAAGCCAATTTACATGGATAGTCACCAAAAGCAATTATCCCCTTTATTCAATTATGTAGAGATGAAATTAGTTGTTTGCTGATTAAAAACCCTGATTCTTCTTTAAATAGGGAATTCAACAAAAAAAATATTACCCTGAGGATTATTAGGTCGAACTCCAATTTTTAGCTTAAGCGCTTGTGAGATTTGCTGAACAATTGAAAGCCCGAGACCATGACTATGGCGATTTTTTTTATCAAGAACAGTATTTCGCTCAAAAATAAATTTTCGCTTATCTTTCGGAATGGTTTTTCCTTCATCGGCTACCTGAAAAATTAACGTGTTTGCATGTTGCTTGAGTGAAATTTTAATATCGCACTTTTCAGGAGCATATTTAATGGCATTGCTGATATAATTATCAATAATTTCGCTTATAATCGGATGTGAATTAAAATTAGGCTTTTCAATAGAATCGAAGATTAATTCTTTTTTTTTGTTTGATGCTACAAAACGGTAGTTATTAATTTTATCCTCAATAAGTCCAACGATATCGACAGGTTCCAATTCAAGATTTTCATTATTTGATATTTTTGATAACACTTGAGCATGATCCACAACTTGAATAAGATGCTCCGTGGCATTTCCCAAAAGCTCAATTGATACATCTTCGGGATGGGTTTCCATTATGATTTTGGTCATACCTTTAATGACATGCACCGGGTTTTTAATATCATGGCTAATAATATCCAGTAATAGTTTCTTTAAGTTATTCGCTTCGTTTAGCTCTTCCGCTAAGTTTCGATATTTTTCTTCCGATGCCTTAGTTTTATTTTCTATGTTGACAATATGGGTCACATCTCTATCGACACCTCTAAAACCTACAAGTTTGCCATCATCATCAAAAATAACGAGTCCCGAACTTTCGAGGACACGAACGTCGCCGCTTTTAGTTTGAAAAGTGCTTCTTACCTTTTCCCAGGGAAGTCCTAGTTTCAATTCTTTATTAAAACGATCAATTTTTTCTTGGGAGCGTTCATTTTCAGGCCAAATGCTAGTAGCGTGAGTTCCGATGATTTCTTCTTTGGTATAAGCTAATATGGATTCGACGGCTGTATTGGTATAGGTATGAAAACCATTAATATCCATCTCCCATATCCAGTCTTGAAGCGAATCTAAAAATGAGTCGTCTCGCTTATTTTTGTGAGTATTACTTTTATCCAAGTGGTTCTCTTTTCTAATTTTAAAACTAGTTATTTTAGTATAAAAGTCAATCGGTGAATCAGACATCTATGACACTTATTCTGTTTGTTTTAAAAGAAAGATACTATTCCCATTTTAAAAAGATCGCATAAAAAAACCTCTGGTTTCACCAAAGGTTTTTCGAATAGGTTTTTTTATTTACGCTATTTCAACAAGTGTTATATCAAAAATTAAAGTCTTCCCAGCGAGTTCGTGATTAGCATCGAGTTTCATTGTCTCATCGCCAATTTCGACGATAGTGACGGTTGAAACCTGGCCATTATCGGCTTGTGCCTGCAACTTCATGCCAATTTCAGGAACAAGGTCAGCTGGCAATTGCTCCTTTGGGATATCGATAATAAGTTCGGGATTGGCAAGCCCATACGCTTCTTCTGCAGGAATCGTCACTATTTTTGTTTCGTTGACTTCCATCCCTAAAACGCCTTTATCAAAGCCAGATATCATCATGCCTGCACCGACTTCAAATTCAAGAGGAGAGCGTCCTTCGGAGGAATCAAAGACATCACCATTTTCCAATTTACCTGTATAATGTGTTTTAATTTTATCACCTTTTTTTACTTTTGTCACATAAACTCCTTTTATTTTTCTATTTACGCTTGGAGTATAAAAAAAAGTTGCGTTAAGGCACGTATTAAAAAGTACTAAATAAATAAGCGTAATATAGGCATCTTGCTTGCGGTAAAAGTCTAACACCAAGCTCCACAAAGAAGCACCGCGTTTCACAAAGAAAAGATTAAGTAAAAAAACCGGTCACTCTAAACGCTGAGTCGGTCCCTGAGGTTCTCTAAGGGCACTTTAAGCCACAAAAGCATCATCTTGGCATGAGAATTATTCGCCGATAAAACTACAAAAGACGCAAAAATTGACAAAATTTGTATTTTAGAGGTAATTTCTTAAAACC
>CALBFA010000107.1 GCA_937888365.1 uncultured Fidelibacterota bacterium
CTATCACACAACTCATTACGGCCCTTTCAGACCCAGTTATTTTGACACTCCCCAATCTTTAATTTGACGCAACGAAATATGCCTCAAATCCTTTTGTCCAGTTTTCGAAATATTTCCCATTTTTTCGGACAATAAAAAAAGCTTCAAGGTCTGGGATTGATTCTGCCAATTTCATAGCTCTTGTTTCACCCAGAATCATAAAGGCGGTTGCATAGGCGTCGGCTGTCATAGCATCTTGTGCAATGACCGTAACGGATGCCAAACCGTGCGTAAGTGGTAGTGAAGTTTGAGCATCTAGAATATGGCTTATCCTAACACCATTGACTTCGTGGTAATTGCGATAATCTCCAGAAGTTGCCATTCCACCTTTATTTAAGGAAATAATTCGGGAAAAATCTTTCCCAGGTTGAGCGTTCAAATTAGGTGTATCAATGCCGATTTGCCATTTTTCATTTCTATATTTATTACCAAAAGCAGAAACTTCACCGCCTATTTCAACCAATAGATGCTTGAAACGTTTTGTTTTTAGAAAGTCGATGACTTTGTCAATACCAAAACCTTTTGCATTTGCGCTGAGGTCGAGCTGAACTTTGGGTCGTGTTTTATGGAGAAGATTTGAATCTAAGCGAATATACTCATATCCAATATTCATTGTTATAGAATCCAATTGAGCGGCGGTAGGTGTTGTATTCGGTTTTGTGTAACCAAATCCCATTGCATTTATGAGAGGCATTACCGTCGGATCAAACGCACCTTGAGTTTCTCGACTTACTTTTAGAGCGGTTGACAAGACCATTGCGAAATCAGTTGAAATGCGCATCGATTTTGTCGAATGTAATTGATTGAATTGACTGATTTCACTCGATTCAATATAGGTTGAAAACGTTTGATTTATTTGAGTAAGAACCGAATCAATTTGCGTTAGAAGGTTTGAATAGTCGCCATCTGAAATAGAAGTATCGGAAAGCGTAATGTGATATGTTGTACCCATGGTATTGCCTGAAAATTTCACAGATTTAAAGGAAGCATTTTCTAAACTACATGCTGAAAGGAATAAAAGTATGAGCATAAAAAGTGTCGTTATTTTCAAAGTATCTCCTTTTCCAAAATCATTCTATCCAAGATAACCAAAGCACTCAAATAAGTGAGCTCTTTTTACAATTATTTAACAGTCATCAGCAGCCTTTAAAATGATACGAAAATTAGAATTTATCGTAATCAATCATTTCGGGTTCGACACCAATATTGTAGAGCATGTTGTCAACGGCGTCAATCATCGGTGGTGGTCCACACATGTAATATTCGATATCTTCAGGCGATTCATGATTTTTTAAATAAGTATCATAAACAACTTGATGAATAAAACCGACGGGACCTTCCCAGTTATCTGCTTTATCGGGATCGCTTAATGCAACGTGATACGTAAAATTCGGAAATTCTGCAGCAAGCGCTTTGAATTCGTCATCATAAAACATTTCACGTTTCGAGCGAGCGCCATACCAAAAAGAAATACGTCGGTCGGATCGCTTGGTTTTAAGCAAATCAAAAATATGAGAACGCATTGGCGCCATTCCTGCACCACCGCCCACATAGAGCATTTCATTTTTTGTATCTTTGGCAAAGAACTCGCCGTAAGGTCCAGAGACTATGACTTTGTTACCAGGCTTTAGATTAAAGATATAGGATGATGCCAGTCCTGGAGGGAAATTGGTTCCTGGAGGAGGGCTTGCGATACGAATATTGAGCATGACAATATTGCCTTCAGCAGGATGATTAGCCATGGAATAGGCTCTAAATATAGACTCTTCTAGTTTCGATTTATATTGCCACATATTAAAGCGATCCCAATCACCCCGATATTCGGGATCAATGTCAAAGGTTTCGTAACTGAGTTCATGAGGCGGAATATCGATTTGAATATATCCACCGGCACGAAAATCAAGATTCTCACCTTTGGGTAAGCGTACAACAAATTCCTTTATAAAGGTTGCGACATTGTCATTTGAAACAACTTCGCATTCCCATTTCTTGATATTGAAAATCTCGTCTGGGACAACAATTTTCATATCATTTTTTACTTTTACCTGGCAAGAAAGTCGAACGTTATTTTGCTCTTCAGCGCGCGATAAATGTGTTTTTTCGGTTGGTAAAACTTCGCCGCCCCCTTCTTTAATAACGCATGTACACATCCCACAAGTACCACCACCACCGCAAGCAGATGGAAGAAATATTTTTTGCGCTGCAAGGGTTTGCAATAATGTGCTGCCAGCCGATGTAACAATGGCGTTGTCAGGGTTATCATTCATCGTAATGGTTACTTCGCCACTTTGAACAAGTTTCGAAGAAGCATAATTAAGAATGAGTACTAAAATCATTATAATGCCTGTAAAGACAAACGCACTTAGTAGAATTAATCCAATCATAGTCATTTTCGCCTCCTACAGACTTATGCCTGAAAAGCTCATGAATGCCATGGCCATCAATCCAGTTATAAGCATCGTAATGCCGAGTCCTTTTAATCCATCAGGCACATTCGAGTATCTTAATTTTTCTCGAATCGCAGCCATTGCTACAATAGCAAGCGCCCAACCAAAACCTCCTCCGAGTCCATAAACGACTGATTCGCTGAATGTGTATTCACGTTCAACCATAAAGAGTGAAGCCCCTAAAATGGCACAATTTACCGCAATGAGAGGGAGAAAAATACCCAGCGCTGAATAGAGAGATGGGCTGAAACGATCGATTATCATTTCGACTAGTTGCACCAGAGCGGCGATGACTGCGATGTAAGAAATAAAGCCTAAGAAACTTAAATCCACATCAGGTAATCCTGCCCATTCTAATGCACCTGGTTTAAGTAAATAATTATAAATCGCCCAGTTCGTGGGAACCGTAATGACTTCTACAAAAATAACAGCGAGTCCTAATCCGATGGCTGTTTCGACGCGTTTTGAAACGGCGAGAAACGAACACATTCCGAGGAAGAATGCCAGAAGGATGTTTTCTACGAAAACCGCCTTTACAAATAAACTAATATAATGTTCCATATCTGTTCTCCTATTCCGCTACAATGCCGCTGTAAGTACGTTGAGCCCAGATAATGAGGCCGAGTAATATAAAGGCTCCTGGAGCGAGTACCATGAGACCCATGTTTTGATAACCAGCAGCATAGGCCGCTTCAGGAATCACTTTAAAGCCAAAAAGTGATCCACTGCCGAGGAGTTCGCGACCAAAGGCCACTGTTATCAAGATGAGACCGTATCCGAGTCCATTGCCAATTCCATCAAGGAAACTAGGCCACGGTTTATTTTGGAGAGCAAATGCTTCGGCTCTTCCCATGACAATACAATTTGTAATGATGAGGCCGACAAAAACGCTTAACTGTTTTGAGATATCAAATAGAAACGCTTTTAGAATTTGATCCACAAGAATAACCAATGTCGCAATGATGGCTAATTCGACGATAATGCGAATATTGGCAGGGATTTTATTTCTTAAAAGTGAAATTATAACGTTTGAAAAAGCGACGACGAATGTGACCGCTAGTGCCATAACAATGGCCGTATTTAATTGAACAGTCACCGCTAATGCAGAGCAAATTCCAAGAACTTGCGTTGCAATTGGATTGTTGTCCATGAGTGGATCTTTGACAAATTGAATATTTTGTTTGCTAAATAAACTCATGATGCCGTTCCTCTCTGTTTGGAGAAATAAGGCTGATATTTTTTGAGATTTTCCATTACAAAAATATTGATTCCTTTTCCAGTTAATGTCGCACCACTGATACCGTCAACTTTATTTTCTATTTGTTTTGTATCGGGTTTGATTTTGCCTTTTACAATCGTAATGGAAACAAGATTCCCCGATTCATCGAGAATTGTTTTGCCTTTCCATACTTTTGTAAATTTATCTTTTTCGATTTCTCCACCTAATCCAGGGGTTTCGCCGTGGCTATAAAAAGTGAGACCTTTGACCGTATTTAAGTCTTTTTCAAAGGCGAGATAGCCTTTAATCGTTGACCAAAGTCCTTTTCCGCTTATGGGGATGCAATAGGCATCATCCGAGAGATATAAAGCGAGTAAATTTGGGTCGTCACCGATATTACTAATTTTTTTGCCTTCTATTACATTGCCTTTTAAATCCGTTACGGCTTCTTTTAAATTCGTGTCAAAAATAGAGAAGACCTCTTTGGGTGTATATTGTTTTTCTGGATCAATGAGTTCGAAGGCTTTCAAAATATTCATTTTCCTATCGAGTTCGATATTCGTATCCTGACGTTCTTTAAGGAATGTTGAAGCAGAAGCCAAGAGTACACTACAAATGAGAGTAACAATTGCTGCAAAACCTAAAGTATAAGCATTACTTCGCATAGTTTAGTCTCCTTTTAATATTGGCTTGAATAACAAAATGATCGATGAGTGGTGAAAAGACGTTCCCAAATAAAATGGCAAGCATCATTCCTTCGGGGTAAGCGGGATTAAATGTCCGTATAAGGATGGCCATAACGCCAATTAAAATTCCATAAATCCATTTACCTGTATTTGTACCGGCGGCTGAAACGGGATCCGTCGTCATAAAAATGGCTCCAAACATAAAACCACCCATCACCATGTGATAATGAGCTGGTAATGAAAGCATGCCAGAAGTTTGATCACCTGAAAGCAAGCTAATGATTGTTGCCATCCCATAAGCACCGAAAATTGTTGCCAACATAATGCGCCATGAACCAACACCTGTTGCCACTAGGACGAAAGCACCAAACAAGATGGCCAGTGTCGAGGTTTCTCCCATACTTCCAGGAATGAATCCGAGAAACATGTCTTGAAAAGCAAAACCTGCACTGCTAAGAGCATCAACGGCTGAACCCGATGCAGATGCTGCGACAGCTAATGGAGTGGCGCCGGTAAAGCCATCAATTGCAACCCAAACACTATCTCCTGAAATATTTCCAGGATAGGTAAAAAATAAAAAAGCCCGAGCTGTTAGGGCTGGGTTTAGGAGGTTCATGCCCGTTCCACCAAAAACTTCTTTGCCGATGATAACACCAAAGGTGGTTCCGACGGCAACTTGCCATAAAGGAATCGTTGGTGGTAAAATCAGAGGTAAGAGAATTCCAGTGACTAAAAAACCTTCATTAATTACGTGTCCTCGAACGTGAGCAAAAATCATTTCCCAACCGAGACCGACAGCATAAACAACGATGATGACAGGCAAAAGTGCTTTCAAACCGATTAAAAATGCGGCGAAAGTTGTGGTGGCTCCAGCTTGAAGACCCACATTATACATCGCCAGAAAAATGACAGGTAGTAAAGCAACAATAACGGTACCCATGAATCGCTTCATGTCAATATTGTCTCTAACGTGAGGTCCAGTTGAAGTTGCATGCCCCGGTGAAATAAAGAGGGTGTGCATGGCATCAACCATTGGATACACTATTTTAAAAGGCCCTTTCTTAATGGATGAGCCCAGATTCTCAAAAAATTTATCTAACGCATTCATAGCTCTAGCCTTCTTTTTCCATAAGGGTGATACCTTTATTTATAATTTCGCCAAACTCAATTTTTGAGGGACAGATATATGTACAAAGTGCAAAGTCTTCGGCATCCACTTCGTAAATACCGAGTTTTTCCATTTGCTCGATGTCTTCTACAAGAATTGATTTACATAAATGACTTGGTAGGATGTCTATTGGCATAACTTTTTCGTATAAACCTGTTGCGACAAAGGCTCTACCCTCACCATTCAAATCAGTATTTAGTTCATATTTTGCACTCGGTTTAAGGAAGCTTAAATGTGTACGAAGATAACTGCTTAATTTTAAACCAGGATGTGCCCAACCCATAAATCGTTTTTTCTGGACTTCAGGAATAACGGCGATGGCAGTATGGTAAAAACCGACAAATCCTTCTGAAGTACAGGTTTTACCTGTTAAAACGTCGCCTGAAATAATACGAGATGTTGAACCCAAGATGCTCTCTTTAATCAGACTTGAAATTTGAGTCCCTTGGATTGTTTTGACATATCCGCGATGTTCCAGATTAGATCCCGTTAATGCGACAGTAATCTCATTTGGGTATTTACCTGTTAATAAAAATGTTCCAATACGAGCCACATCAGTAGGGCTTATATACCAAATGATTTCTTTGGGACGTAATCTGTCAATATGGAAAACTTGGACGCTAATATTCCCTGCTGGGTGAGGTCCATCAATGAGATGTTTCTCAATACCTTCGATGGAAGAAAAGAATTCTTGATTATGAGACGAAGTTGATACATGGATCTTTCCATCTGTCAATTTTTGTAATGCCCATACACCCGCTTGAAAATCTTTTGATTTCCCGTCTAGTAAGAAAGTCGAATTTGGAGCTAATGGACCAGAATCCACAGCGGAAATAAAAATTGCTTTGGGAGTGTTTTCCCATGAAGCAATTTTGGAATAAGGACGTTCACGGAGTGTTGGCCATATTCCACCAGCGAGGAGTGATCGTTTAATCACTGCGCAGTCAGCTGATTTAATATCGCCTTGGCTCCATGATTTAAATTCTACAAACGAATCCGCGTCATCGGGTTTTACCGTGATGGATGTGATTGCTCTTCTTTCACCGCGATTAATTCCTGTGACTGTTCCACTTACGGGTGAAACGAATATTAATTCAGGACGTTTTTTATCCATAAATAAAACACTGCCAGCCTTTACAGAATCACCTACTTCTACACTCACTTTTGGCTTTAATGTACGAAAATCGGGGGGTTGAATTCCTACAAGTTCAGGTCGAATTGTGCTGAGATATTTTTTCTCGGCTCGGCCTGAAATTGGGATGTCATACCCTCTTTTCAATTTGAAGTTTGCCATTTTTATTTGATCTCCATTATTTTCATTCCTCGCAATATATTTTTTTAAAAAGCTGGGGCAACGTGCCAGAGTCTTTTAGAAAAGAAAAATAGTAAACGAGTCTTAGATTTAGAGTTTATCATTTTGCATAAGAAAACGTGGACAAAACGTATGCCAATGTTCAGTTGACTTATGAAACGAGGTACGTTTTTAGACTTGAAAGAAAGAATTAAAACTAATTGAAATCACCTTGTTCGACGGGGGGCGTCCGAATACATTTCGCGGATTTTTTACGGAAGGTAAAATGCTAGAACAATTTAGCAGTAATTTAGAAAATGTGTTTAAGAAAATCCGCGGTCACGGGAAGCTGTCTGAGTCTAATATTTCAGATGCAACACGTGAAATTCGAAGGGCATTGCTAGAAGCAGACGTAAATTTCAAAGTTGCTAAAGATTTTATTGAGAAAGTTAAAACTAAAGCATTGGGTGACGATGTCCTAAGATCCATATCTCCTGGGCAGCAAATTGTAAAGATTGTGAGAGATGAATTATCCGCTTTGATGGGTGATGATTCAGGAGATATGCATTTATCTGGCTCGCCAGCCATAATAATGTTGGTAGGTTTGCAAGGTTCCGGAAAAACGACATCGGCAGCGAAATTAGCGATGCAATTACGCAAGCAAGGCAGAAGACCTATGATGGTGGCCTGTGATGTTTATCGACCCGCGGCTATTAAACAATTGGAAACGTTGGGAAAACAAATTGATATCCCCGTCTATTCAAATCATCAAGAAAAAGACGTCCTCAAAATAGCGGAGACAGCCATTAAAGAGTCTGTACGATTTTCCGCTGACACTGTAATTATTGATACAGCCGGTCGTTTGACGGTCGATAGTGCGATGATGGATGAAATTAAAAACTTAAAAACGCGTCTATCGCCAAAAGAAATTTTGTTTGTAGGTGACGGAATGACGGGTCAAGATGCAGTCGCAACAGCGCAAGCGTTTTCGGATGTTGTTCAATTTACGGGTGTAATTTTAACAAAAATGGATGGTGATGCTCGCGGTGGTGCAGCATTGTCCATAAAGGCCGTCACAGGAATCCCCGTAAAGTTTTTAGGTATGGGAGAGAAGATTCAGCCATTGGAAGTTTTTCATCCTTCTCGGATGGCTGATAGGATTTTGGGTATGGGAGATATTGTTTCTCTTGTAGAAAAAGCTCAAGAGAGTATAGATGAAAATGAAGCGCGTTTGATGGAAGAAAAGATCCGAAAGAGCGGCTTTGATTTAGAAGATTTTAGGGATCAATTGTTAAAACTAAAGAAGATGGGACCTTTGTCCGATCTTATGGGAATGATACCTGGAATGAGTAAAGTAAAAGATGTTCAAGTCGATGAAAAAAGGTTGACTCGGATTGAAGCAATTATTAATTCTATGACCCCATCGGAGCGACGTCTGCCGAAGGTGCTAAATGCAAATCGGCGCAAGCGTATTGCTCGAGGCTCGGGAACAACGGTTCAAGATGTGAACCAGCTGATGAAGCAGTTTCAGGGTATGCAGAAGATGATGAAGAAGTTTGGCAAGATGGGGAAAAGACAACTAATGAGAAACCTGCCAAGAGGGTTTAAGATTTAGGAGGCATTTTTTGGCGGTTCGTATCAGATTAAAGCGTTTAGGAAGGAAAAAACGTCCTTTTTATCGCATAGTCATTGCAGACTCAAGAGCTCCACGTGATGGACGCTCAATTGAAAACATTGGAATATATAATCCAATCTCTACTCCAATGGAGCTTATTTTCGATGAAGATAGACTTTTCCATTGGTTAAGTGAAGGCGCTCAGCCATCAGACACTGTAAAGAGTTTGATGAATAAGCAAGCACTCGTCATGAAATATGATATGAGAGCTCGCGGAGCGGATCAAAGTACTATTGATCGAGAAATTCAAAAATGGGAATTAGCTACTGCTGAGCGTGAAAAACGTGAAGGAGCTAAACCTGTTGATGCAAAAGTTGAAGCAGAGCCAGAGGCTAATGTAGAAACTCCTGCAGTTGAAGCAGAAGGGGCCTAAGCTCTCCTCATTCAGCGTTCTATCTCTTCGTTGATGGGGGTCATTTCCATAAGAGAGAATGATAAAGGAGACGGTCATGAAGGAATTTGTAGAGTATGTTGCTAAGAGTCTTGTTGACTCACCTGATGATGTAGTAGTAAATCAGGTTGATAGTGAACGTGTGACAATCTTTGAACTTCGTGTAGCAAAAGATGATGTAGGTAAAGTTATTGGTCGGCAGGGAAGAACAGCGAAAGCCTTTCGTACTTTATTGGCAGCAATATCTGCAAAATCTGGGTCCAATCGAGCCATGCTCGAAATTATTGAATAGCGCATCTTTGCAATGAGTGAGGATACACGAACAATCGTTGCGAAAGTTCGGAAACCTCACGGAATCAAAGGTGGGTTAAAAGTTCAGATTTATGATTTGGACTTGGGAGATTTTGAAAAACTCCCAAAGCTTTTTGTCAATCAAAAGAGTCAATGGATGACTGTTCAAATTGAAGGCATTGAAGGAACTGAATCCAGCCCGATTTTGTATTTAAAGAATTTTAAAACACGAAATCAAGCTGAAGAACTACGTGAATGTTTTTTGTACGCAGACAACGCATCTTTACCAGATCTTGATGAAGATGAATTTTTTATTGAGGACTTAATAGGAAACGATGTTTATAACAAAAACATGAAACGTATAGGTTCGATTTCTGACATTATCTCTAATTCTGCACACGATATATTTGTGATAAAGTCCAACACTTCACAGGAATTACTCGTACCCTTTGTTAACGAATGGGTTTTAGAAGTTAATATAGATAAAAACTATATTGTTATTAATGAAGCGGAGAAATTCTAGTGAGGTTTGATGTCATCACAACAATGCCGAATGTTTATGATTCATTCAAGGATACAGGCATTGTTGGGCGAGCATTTCGAAGTGAAATCGCACAAATCAATATCTGGGATTTAAGAAATTATGCGACGGATACTTTCAAGCATATTGATGATGTCCCTTTTGGTGGTGGATCAGGTATGATTATCAAACCAGATCCTATTTTTAAAGCATTCGATGAGATCGAAACTGTTTCAGTTGAAAAACCTCATCGGATATTTTTTACACCACAAGGCAAGCCTCTTAAACAGGCAACTGTTCAACGACTCATGAACTACAAGCATATCGTGCTGCTTGCGGGTCGTTATAAAGGTATTGATGAGCGTGTTCGAGAGCATCTAATTGACGAAGAAATCAGTATCGGCGATTATGTTCTTTCTGGAGGCGATTTGCCTGCAATGGTACTCATGGATGCCATCATTCGACGATTACCTGGAGCCGTGAGCGATGATGAAAGTACAGATACTGACACTTTTCCAGTCGGCTTGCTTGATGCCCCACATTATACAAGACCAGCAGAATATAGAGGATTTAGTGTGCCTCCAATTTTGGTTTCTGGGCATCATAAAAAGATTGAGGAATGGAAACTAAATAAACGACTATCTCGGACAAAAGAAAAACGTCCGGATTTGTATGAAGAATATTTGATCCAATTGGAGGAAAATAAAAATGGATAGAGCACATGCTGAGGCAGCAGACCAACTAAAAACAAACATCCCCGATTTTAAACCGGGTGATACTGTTGCACTCAATGTTAGAGTTATTGAGGGTGAAAAAGAAAGAATTCAACGTTACGAAGGTAATGTTATTTCTAGAAAAGGTAAAGGCGTTAACGCTTCTTTTACCGTTAGAAAAATTTCAAACGGAATCGGTGTTGAACGGATATTTCCACTACACAGCCCCGTATTAGATGAAATTATCGTTGTTCGTCGCGGTAAAGTTCGCAGAGCGAAACTATATTATCTAAGAAAACTTAGAGGCAAAAAAGCTCGTATTAAAGAATTTCGTAGAGACTAACTATTTACCTCACTTGAGTTTTTTTGATATTTGAATCTTCTGAAGCCACGACCTCGTGGCTTCTTTTGTCTTAAGGAGTCCATGGATTTTTCAATAAGTCAAATTATCCTCTTAATTTTTATAGGTATTCTTGCGGGTACAATAAATGTTATTGCTGGTGGCGGTTCCTTCCTCACATTACCGGCTTTAATCTTCGTTGGAGTACCGCCTCTCATCGCAAATGCATCGAATCGAGTTGCAATTCTGATGCAAAATATAGTCGGTATCCGCCGATACCACGTTTTAGGCGTGCGTCCTAAAATTGAATACCCCCTTCTGTTTATTCTCGTTATTCCGAGTGCAATTGCCGGCGCATGGCTATCAACACTTTTCTCTAACCAAGAATTCAAAACAATACTTGCTATTATTATGCTATTCGCAGCTTTTATGACACTCCTTAAAACTGGCAAAAAAGTCACTTCTAATATTCCGACAAACCGACTCATTATCTATGGAGGCTATATTTTAATAGGTTTATATGGTGGGTTCATCCAAGCAGGTGTCGGTTTTCTTATTCTTATGGTGATGGCTTTAGACGGGCATAATCTCATTGAAGGCAATGCTATAAAACTCATCATCGCTGTCGTCTTTACAGCGGTTTCAATTATAGTATTTACACTGAATCATCAAATAAATTGGATGGCAGGTTTTTTACTCGGCTTGGGAAATATCGGTGGCGCTTTCATAGGAACCCATTTTGTTGTGAAATCTAAACAAGCGACACTTGAAAAACTCGTTCAGATTGCTATAATTATTATGGCGTTTATACTAATAGTAAGGAGATAGCTAAAAGCGGATGATTTCAAAACTAAACCAATTCCCAAGCATTCATTATTTGTTAGAAATACATTCAGCGATAGAATTGCCTCATATTGTTAAAAAAATGATTATTCAAAAAACGTGTGATAAGTTTAAAAATAAGATTAAAGAGGGGAAATCCGTTTCCCTTGATGAGTTAAACAATATCATCCAAGAGAATTTATTACATGCGCTGAACCCGCTCAAAAAAGTTATCAACGCGACTGGCATTATTTTGCACACGGGATTGGGTCGTGCTGCGTATTCAAATCGTATGATTCAAAATTTCCAGCTTTTGGATGACGCTTATGTCAATCTCGAATTCGATTTGAAATCTGGGAAACGTGGCAATCGACATCAATTACTGAAACCTTGGTTTACTGCCTTGACTGATGCAGAAACTGGAATTCTCGTAAATAATAATGCGGCGGCAGTTTTTCTTGCGCTCAACACTTTCGCAAATAAAAAAGAAGTTATTCTCTCTCGCGGGCAAATGGTTGAAATAGGAGGTTCGTTTCGAATTCCTGAAATTATTAAAAAATCGGGAGCGGTACTCAAAGAAATTGGGACAACCAATCGGACGCATCTAAAAGACTATGAAGAAGCCATCAGCGAAAAAACGAAGCTCATCCTGTGGGTTCATGCATCCAATTATGAAGTAAAAGGCTTTACAAAAGAAGTCCCATTGACCGAACTTGTGGCATTGGGGAAAAAACATAATATCCCTGTCATGGCGGATTTAGGAAGCGGTGCTTTTTTTGATATTAACCACTATGGACTCAGCAAAGAGCCACTCATTAAGGAAATTGTCCAAGCTGGCGTTGATATCATAACATTTTCCGTGGATAAACTTATTGGCGGTCCTCAAGGTGGTATTATTGTGGGTCTGGAATCAATGATGAAGAAAATCGAAAAGAACAATTTGCTTCGTATTCTACGCCCTGACAAAACGCAAATTCTACTCACACTTTCAGCTATGCAAGATTTTCTCTCTCAGGAACATGTCGAAGTCAATAATCCATTGTATAGAGATTTGGCAACGCCAAAAGAGACCCTCAAAAGTAGAGTCGAAAATGTTATTTCTAATATCGCAAATCCAAAACTTCAACTTAATTGTGTCGAATCTAAGGGGCAGATTGGTTCTGGCGCCATACCATCGGAACATATTAAATCCTATGCGATGACCTGCTCCGTCAAAGGTTTAAGTGCCCAAAAATTAGCCCAAAAATTACGTCTCAATGAATTGCCTATTGTGCCACGAATCGAAAATAATGTAGTCTTTCTGGATTTTTTGACGATCCGTGAAACTGAAATTCTAGCCATCGAAAACTTTTTTAAGGCTCTAGTCATTGCGAAATAATCCGCAAAAAATTATTGGCTTAGCAGGTCACATTGACCATGGGAAAACGGCCATTGTTAAAATATTAACGGGCGTTGATACGGATAAGCTCAAAGAGGAAAAAGCCCGCGGCGTCACCATTGATATTGGATTCGCATTCTATAATGATGAAGTAACATTTATTGATGTCCCAGGTCACGAAAAATTTGTTAAAAATATGGTCACGGGCGTATCGACGGTTCACATGGCCTTATTAGTGATAGCTGCAGACGATGGTGTGATGCCGCAGACGCGTGAACATCTCGAAATATTGTCCCTGCTAGGAATTAAAAAACTCATTGTTGTGTTGAATAAAATTGATCTTGTCGATGCGGAATGGGTGGAAATGATTCAAGGGGATATCAAAGAATTCATTACGCAATATGGATACAATGATGTACCGATTATTCCTATTTCGGCTAAGAATCTCATTGGGATTTCTGAGTTAAAAAATATTCTAGATCAGCACATAAATGATTTAAAACCTGAGCTGTCTCATGGAATGTATCGCCAAAGTATTGATCGTGTGTTTTCGATAAAAGGTTTTGGTACGGTTGTGACGGGTACGATTCTTTCACAAGATTTGCGTGTCGGTCAAAAAGTATGTCTCTATCCACAAAACATCGAGCTTACTGTTAGGGGAATTCAGTCTCATAACAAAGATGTCGAAAAAGCAAATGCCGGCGACAGAGCAGCGGTAAATTTGAATAATATTAGCGTCAATGAATTACGTCGCGGAAATTTTATCGCCGCGCCAAATTGTTTCGAAACGGGACCGTTTTGGCTGGCAAAAATACATATTTTGTCTGATTGGAAAAAGTCCATCAAAGATGCAGCAATGGTTCAAGTCCATTTAGGGACGGGCAAAATGCAAGCATCATTGCATTTATTGGAGCATCGTGACATAAAAGCGGGTGAATCTCAATTCGTTCAAATTAAGTTTAAAAATGCAATGAGCGCCGCTCGAGGTGACAAATTTGTGCTGCGGGCGATGTCGCCAGAATTAACATTTGGGGGTGGCGAAATTCTGTGGATTACAGCCTCGCATATTCGACGTGGAAGTAAAAATATTGACGTCTTGAAAAACTATGACGCGGAAAAAGTGCTCGAATCGGCCATTATTTTAGTGCGGTTTTCAAATCGTCCTTTATCACGACAAGATTTTGTTAAAAAATTAAATTTGAATCATTCCAAAGTCGATGTCCTCTTAAGAAATAACGCATTTATAAAACACACCGATGAGTATTTTCTCTATGATTCTTATCAGTCAATATCTAAAATTATTTTAGAAACACTCCAAGCACAGCATGAACAAAATCCTGGCAAAAATGGTTTTACTCTGGCGAAAACACCCAATATTTCACATGAGGCATTGACCTTTGCATTGGCAAAACTCCTTCATGATAAAGCCATCATAAAAGAAAAAGAATTATACATATTATCGGGCTATCAAGCGACATTAAATGCCGATTTATCAAAACAATATGCCATTTTAAAAAATGAAATACTCGAAGGTGGATATCAATTTGTAGGCTGGTCTGCAATGGTTGAAAAAGATGCATCTAACAATGAAATATTGTCTTGGATGATGCGAAATGGCGAACTGATTCACATTGAAAATGATTTCTATCTTCTGCAAAACCAAATAGATACCTTATTAATCATGTTGCGGGAATTTTTTAAAACAAATAATTGTATGACGATGGATGACGCCAAAACTTTGATTCAATCGAGTCGAAAATATTTGATTCCCTTGCTCAATTATTTGGAGCGCAAATCTTGGATAATGCGAGATGGCGATTGTCGAAGATGGGTTGGCGAATTAGAGCGTTAGGGCTATACTAAACGATGACGAAACAGGCGGAAAATTCAAACACAACTCCTCTCATGAAGCAATATCATGCGATAAAATTGCGCTATCCTGATACGGTGTTGCTTTATCGCATGGGCGATTTTTATGAAACCTTTGAAGAAGATGCGAAAATTGCGTCGAAAGTTTTAGGCATTACGCTTACATCCCGTTCAAACGGAAAAGCGGCTCGCGTACCGTTGGCTGGATTTCCTTATCATGCCCTTGAAAATTACACACATAAATTTACAAGTGCCGGATATCGTGTGGCCATTTGCGAGCAAGTCGAGGACCCGAAAACAGCCAAAGGTATCGTAAAACGTGATGTTATTGAAGTGATTACACCTGGTTCGTCCATGAGTGAACAATTCTTGGATGCGAAAGAGTCGAATTATTTAGCGTCTCTTTTCATGGAAAAATCAAAATTAGGTCTCGCGCTTATCGATGTCTCTACAGGTCGCTTTCAATTGATGGACATCCATGAAAGTCAGCTTAGTGGTTTAATTACAAGCCTTAATCCAAAAGAAATTCTAATTGCAGACTCTCAAGCCAATGCGCTAAAATCAAGATTGCCTCACAGTATTTATATCTCTGAACTTGAGGATTGGATTTTTCATAAAGACTTTGCTGAACTTGAGCTTAAGAAAAAATTTGCGACCCATAGTTTAAAGGGATTTGGGATTGAAAAATATCCCTTAGGTATTTCTGCTGCGGGTGCAATATTACATTATTTGCAAACCTATCAAGGACGCAAACTGGAGCATGTTACCTCTATAAAAGTCGTTTCTCTCGGTAACAAAATGGTGCTGGATTCGGACACGATTCGCAATCTCGAACTCTTTCGTACCCTCAATTATGAGTCGGAAGGGACGCTACTTTCCAGTCTTGACGAGACACACACATCGATGGGGGGACGGCTTTTACGCGAGTGGATTGCACAGCCGCTCCTTGATCAAAAATCAATCAATCATCGCCTCGATACAGTCGAATGGATGCTGGAGCATGGTGACATCCGAAAAGATGTTCGTGACCTATTAAAAGACACGAGCGACCTTGAACGTGTATTAGCGAAACTCAGTACCTCGCGTGGAAATGCACGCGATTTAAATGCTATAAAATCGACCCTAGCGCTGGCGCAAGAATTAGGCGAAATGGTATTATTGATGCCTGAAACCTACGCAAAAGAATGGGACGAACTTCCTGATTTAAGCCCCATATTGTCCATTATTAATGAAAATATTTTAGACGAACCTCCTGTCAGTGTCAAAGACGGGAAAATGATTCGTGATGGCATTGACAGCGAGCTTGATGAGATTCGTGCTATTGCCACAAATGCAAAAGATTGGCTTATAAAATTTCAGCATGACGAACGAGCACGACTTGATATTTCGTCACTGAAAGTCGGATTTAATAAAGTCTTTGGATATTACATCGAGATTACCCATCGACACAAAGACAATGTGCCAGACAATTATATTCGCAAGCAAACACTGGTTAATTGCGAGCGCTATATTACCGAAGAATTAAAAGATTATGAAGACAAAGTTCTCCACGCGGAAGAACGCTATACCGCTCGCGAGTATGAAATATTTGATTCGATACGCATTCAAGTTTTAGAGGTCGCTCATAATATTCAAACATGGGCACTTGCTATTGCAGGTCTCGATGTCGTTTCCTCATTGGCGAATCTAGCTTTTGACCGTCATTATGTGCGTCCGGAAATAAACGAAAGTTCACGCATTGAGATTAAAAATGGACGTCATCCAGTCATTGAAGAATTACTACCCATCGATGATACATTTATTCCCAACGACCTCATAATAGATGCTGATTCCGAGCAGATATTACTCATAACGGGCCCCAATATGGCGGGGAAATCAACGTATTTGCGGCAAATTGGCCTTATTGTATTGATGGCTCAAATCGGCAGTTTTGTGCCTGCGGAAAAAGCCAGTATTGGTATGGTTGATCGCATATTTACACGCGTTGGGGCATCGGATAATTTGGCCCGAGGCGAATCAACATTCCTTGTGGAAATGAATGAGACGGCGAATATTCTTAATAATGCAACGAAGCGGAGTTTGATTCTCCTTGACGAAATCGGGCGTGGGACATCAACCTACGACGGATTGGCCATTGCTTGGTCTATAATCGAGTATTTGCATGGTCAAAAATTACAAGCAGCAAGAACCTTATTCGCGACTCATTACCACGAATTAGTGGGATTGGAAAATGTGCTGTCTCGTGTTAAAAATTATAATGTCGCGGTTCGAGAATATGGCGATAAGATTATCTTTTTACGGAAAATTATCCCTGGAGGCGCTGATCGTTCATACGGAATTCATGTGGCTCAAATGGCAGGTGTACCGCAAAAAGTCTTGATTCGCGCGCGGGAAATTCTAGCGAATCTAGATTCAGGTCAAATCGCTGTAAAATCGGATCGAGTGAATGAAACAGTATCGAGCTATGACGCTAATCAACTCTCGCTTTTTGCACGCACCGAAAACCAAGTCGAGAAGCGTCTTAGAGACATCGATATTAATAAGCTGACGCCACTTGAAGCGCTAAATTTAATTGACGAACTCGTTCGAGAATTAGAGAATAAATGATGTCACGCATGCATCAAACATTTAGGTATGATAGTTTGGGAGTTCTTCCGTATTCAATTCCCCTTTCGGGAGGGGCTAGGGGTGGGTCGATTTGGGAACTTAGTTTTATCATATGAGTAACGCAATCATGAAATATTTTAAGAATCTCCTTCTTCTCATCATACTACCACTATTTGCCATGGGAGAAACAACGTATTATGGTGAAGATGCCTACGATTTAGGAATTCCACTCGACGCATTCGCATTGGGAAAAATCAAGGCTGTTTCATTGACGATGCCCGCCTTAGGAGGCATTGCTTCATCCTATTATGACGACAGTCGTATGTCCTTTAATCATAGTTCAGGTTTTGGCGGAATTTACAATACAGATATACTTCAATGGCGCAAAGGCGATAAAAATATTTCAATATTTCGTGGCGCCGTTGACGAAATCGCCGATACGCGAAATGCCCTTGTTGACAATGGACTAGATGGTGAAGCAAATACATATGATATTGGCGAAGGTAATGGCATTCTTGATCCAGGCGAGCGCCTAAACGTTAATAAAATCGATTTTTTCTCCGTTTCTCAATGGGTCATTGAGGGCGGCTATTCAAAAGCATATTCCGATAGAATTAAACTTTATGGCGCGGCGCGAATTCTGCTTCATAATCTTTACACTCAGACAGGTTTTGGTATTGGTTTTCATGCGGGTGTCGAAGCTGAACCCATCGAGCATCTTCGACTCGGTCTTATGATTACGGACATCCTCACAACGACTATATTTTGGTCTGATGGACTTATCGAAAATTATGCTCCTCAAGCAAGTCTTGGTGTTGTTTACGAATATAAAAGTAAACGTACCCCGTTCGCTTTTAAACCCGTTTTGCAGTACAAAATGTCGGGATTAGAGGATGCGAATGGTTTTGCATTTGGGCTTGAGATGGGTTTTAAGGATCAAGTCTTTTTGAGAAGCGGACGCGACGATACAGGCTTTGTAACCTTAGGCGCAGGCATTAAAACACATTATTTGCAAATAGATTACGCAACATTTATCAGCGATATCCATGCAACGAGCGGACAAACCCATCGCGTCGGTATTAGCTTTTCCCCCGAAAAACTATTCTTTAAAAAATAATACCAAATTTTAGTCTCATATAAGATTGTAACGTAAGCATCCTGCTTGCGGAAAAAAAGCCTAACACGAAGCTCCACGTAACCACAAAGTAAGACCTGTCCCTCTGATTCGCCAGTTGGCGGAGAAGAGTCCCCTAAAATCTCATTGACGAAAGTATAGCAAAAAACGCTCTCCTCCTTGCTAAGGAGGAGTACCCGCTCGTTTGTGGGGGAGGTGGTAGAAAATTCCTACCTCACATGCAAATCCGTCCAATCCTTGAAATCCGTGTCCACTATTTTTTACTTTTGCGTGTCCCACTTGCTACATCAAGACGCATTAGATTGTTCATTGCATTCAGAATGACAACAAGAAATTAATTAAAACTTTCTCTGTGCGCTTCGTGCTCTCTGTGGTAAAATCTTTTTAAGAATGCTTTAAAACAAATGAGATTTTTCATTGCATTCAGAATGACAATTAGAAATTGGGAGTGTCAAAATAACTGGGTCTCTGTTTAAGACTTCCAAAGGTATTTA
>CALBFA010000108.1 GCA_937888365.1 uncultured Fidelibacterota bacterium
TAAATATCCACCGTCCAGAAAAACGTCGTGGTTGAGGCGAAAAGGGCGCCAGAAATTGGATGCTCGGATGCGTAGCTCCAATACGACATCCCGGCTAAGGCCGACGTGAGAACAAAGCCAATTTTTCCGTCGTACGGATTGCCTGCGTAGCAACGGCCAGAGCCGGGAAGAACGGTTGAAAAAAGTGCCGCAAGGAAGGGAGACTTTTGTGGCGTTTCCACAGCTTTGTATTGAATGGGCTCATAGATTCGGCCATCGAAATGAAAGGCAGCGACATCGTGTTGTAAGTGGTGTTCCACGGCATGGGAATTACAGCGCAACACGCGATCCGTTCCAGAGATAATGCCAGGAAGGACGCCTTTTTCTAAAATGGATTGGGCCATAAAATTGGAGCATGATGGCTCGAATTGGCAATTCATGTCATCATTTCCATAACTAAAATGCTGCCAATTCGCCAGACGCGTCAAAACGAATCGTTGCCCAAAATGTAGATTGCCATTCTTCAAAACACTATCAAGTGGCACCGAAACGGAATCTTGTGCGAAGGTGAAACCGATTGCGAGGGTGAGGAGGATAAGGACGATTCTTTTCATGAATATTATTATTCTCCCTTATATTTTACATGTTTTTCCAACCAAGAATCTTGTTCCCAAAGGAGATGAAGAATGCTTTCTTTCGCGCGGTAGCCGTGGCTTTCTTTCGGGAGCATCACTAAGCGAACAGGCGCACCGAGTCCTTTGAGTGCGTTGAAATAGCGTTCGCTTTGGAGCGGAAACGTCCCAGAATTATTGTCGGCTTCGCCATGAATCAAAAGAAGGGGCGTTTTCATTTTGTCTGCGTGCATAAAAGGCGACATGGTGTAATAGACCTCAGGCGCTTCCCAATAGCTCCGTTCTTCGCTCTGAAAACCAAACGGCGTTAAGGTACGATTATATGCGCCACTTCGGGCGATACCGGCGGCAAATAAATCAGAATGCGATAACAAGTTCGCCACCATAAAGGCACCATAGGAGTGACCGCCAACCGCCACGCGATTTCTGTCGATATAACCGAGAGAATCAACGGCGTCGATGGCAGCCTTTGCATTGGCAACAAGCTGGCTCCGGAAGCTATCATTCGGCTGATTTTCGCCTTCGCCAACGATGGGAAATGCGGCGTCAGCTAACACAACATAACCTCGCATCACCCAATAAATCGGCGATCCATAGTAAGGATAAACGAAGGTATTTGGGTTGGAGGTGTTTTGAGAAGCGGAATTTTTATCCTTAAATTCGCGGGGATAGGCCCACAAAATCATTGGCGCTTTTTCCTTCTTTTCCATGTCAAAATCGACGGGCAAATAGAGGGTTCCGTTCAGTTCTAAGCCATCATCACGCACATATGTAATGACTTCTTTGTGAACATTTTGCAAACTTTTAAACGGGTTTTCAAATTGGGTGATGGCTTTTAGGGGCGATGAAGAAGTGATGTCGCGAACATAATAGTTTGGATATTCGTTCGGCGACTCTAAACGAATGAGATACTGTCCTTTTTTAAAATTGATGGCTCGAGAAATGTCCTCGACTTTATCCGTATAGGCGGATTGATAGAGTCGAGACGACTTTTTCGCTTTGTAATTGTATTGATCAATGAAGGGAAATTGGCCCTCAGGCGAAAAACCATCGCCGATTAAAAAGAGGTCGTTTTTGTCCATCGCTAAAACCCACTCGTGATACTTATTTTCCTCATGAACGAAACCCCCAGGGTCGCTATATCGGTCTTGGTAATTTCGGTCAAACAGTAAAAAGCCTTTTTGATTCGTTTCCGACGGATTAAAAAGATAGGTTCGCATATTTCGATTATTCCACCAATAGTCGTGGATTATGGCGACATCCGAATTTCCCCACTCAATATAGGAGTATCGATTTTTCAGTTTTATCAGGGAAGCGGGTTTCCCGCTCGATGTCGCTTTTTGCTGAAATATTTCGTCGCGATACGGAACGTCTTTGTCGGGGTCGCCGCCATCAAGAGCTTCGCACCAAACCAATGTTGCAGGACGATCGCGTCGCCACGCCATGTTGCGCTTTCCTTCTCTAACCGCCATAAAGCCTTTTGGCAAAACTTCTGACAAGGGCACGTCCATGAGCGTCTTTATAAATCGTCCGTTTGACGCGTAAAGATTGGTTTCGAATGGAAATCGCGAATAGGTAACGAGGTATGAAAAGGGTCGTTTCATCACCGATATTTTGACAAATTTTCCGTCTGGCGAAAAAGAGAGAGATCGATACATAGCACTTTGTAGCCACAATTCACTTTCGCCGTCTAGTTCAACCTTCATAATTTCTGATGTCGCCAAAACCTCAAAATTAAATTCATCATTCGCGTTTTTTAGCAAGTCCTGATAGGTTGCATTTTGAGCTTTTTCACCCGTGCTTTCGCTAATAATTGGCCCTGTTGGTACAGAAATATCCGTATTGATAAGTGACGGACGGGATTGAGGCATCATTTTGACCAAGACGGCTTTGCTATTTTTAAACCA
Source organism: uncultured Fidelibacterota bacterium (assembly GCA_937888365.1). Taxonomy (GTDB): domain Bacteria; phylum Fidelibacterota; class UBA8477; order UBA8477; family JABMPR01; genus CALBFA01. The sequence goes on from CALBFA010000108.1 coordinate 2,519, forward strand.
CACAATTGGATTGCCCAAATTCGCATTGGCGCGGGCTTCCGTCAGTTTCGTCGTTTTTGCCGCACCGATGTCTAAAAGCCAGACTTCCACACCCGTTTCGACAGTTTGTGTAAATGCGATATATTGTTCATTCGGCGACCATGAAAAATTTGCGAGACGTGGATTTTTGGGCAAGCCGGCAATGCTTTTGACATCACTCTCGAAAGCTTTCTTAAGTTTTATGTCATTATAATAGCTTTGTCGGCTAGAAATATTCGTTGCAGGATTTATACGAAGCCCGGCGAGGCGCAATTCTTTTTCCGAAAGCTCGGCGATGGTTTTATAGGCATCACGATAGAGGAGAAGGACGTTTTCGCCCTCTGAATCGATTTGGACGCGCGGTGCAAGGGGGGCGTTTACGAGATCAAGAATTTCTTTAGGCGGTGACTGATAGTTTAATTTTTCCTGAGCGTTGCCGACGCAAAAAATCAATAATATTAAGATTGTAAAGTACTTCACGGATTTCATTTGATGTCCCCCCAATTCTATTTGGGTTCAAAATATTTTGAATTGAGACAATAGCTAGAAAATGATTCGTGTAAAAAGCCCCTTTGCAGAGGCTTAGAAAAACGGCGTCTAGAGTTTAATCAAATGTAGGGAAAGCGGATAGCGATAGCTCTGTCCAACGGCGACTTTTATGGTATTAATTAAGGTTATAAAGAATATCCAAAGCCCAAAAAGTGGCATTATAATAAGCCCGACACCGACAAACATAAGCAATGAACCGCCCATTAAATAAAGCATCATGCTAATCTGAAAATTAATAACATCAGGCCCATGACTTTCGATACGGGAATCGTCGCCTTTTTTCCACATCCAGATGATAAGAGGAATAATGACCACTGGAAACATGGAGCTCAGGTGCATAAGCATGAGCCAAAGAGTCGCTTCTTGGGACTCTTTTTCCAGTAAATCGACTTCTAATAAGTCGGACAAAATTTTGAGTGTTGAAAGTCGTGGCGCGACTTCGCCGGTTTCAATACGTTGAATAGAGCGGACATTAATTTTTGCTTCTAATGCCAGGTCTTCTTGGCTCCATCCGTGAGTTTTGCGTGCTTCGTTAATTTTTTTACCGAGTTCGGGTTGTTGCATACGTTATCTCCTTTTTCAGGCAAAATATAGCCACCTTTATCACGGCATGTCAAATGTGTCCACCCGACATTTACACGGTGTTTGCTGTTTATTATAAGAGATTGACAGGATTATCCAAAATAATGATCCGGAAATAACGCCAGGTTTATAAGCCATCCCTTTGATAAAGAGCTAATTAAAAAGATGATTCTCCTGAGTGAATTAAATAATCCGAAATAGGATTCGTCGTAACGGCACTGTCTCATATTGAGTGAAGATATTTCCTTTGTAGCCGTTCGCAATTAAAAAAAGATTTAAGCCCTTAATATTAATTAGAAAACGAGTTTATTTAGAATGAACATGTTCGACGAGCCCCCTATCAAAAAAATAGACTTTATCCAATAATTGTTTAGCTTTTCCGCGTCATAACAACGTGAGTGAAAGGTGTAATATGGATTTATCAAATGGTCATCGGCAACGATTACGTCAACGCTTTCTTAAAGCAGGGCTCGGCGCTTTTCATGATTACGAAATCATTGAAATGCTTTTATCTCTTTCTACCCCCAGAAAAGATATGAAGCCCATCGCAAAGGAAATTATTCGCAGGTTTGGTTCTTTAGTCAGTGTTTTGGAAGCACCTATTGAGATTTTGAAAGAAGTTGATGGTGTGGGAGAAACGAATGTCGTTGCTCTCAAATTACCAAACGCTATCGGACGTCGATATTTAGAATTAAAAGCGGAAGGAAGCAATTATGCAAACTCACCTTCGGCGGTGCATGAGTATTTAATTCATAATATGAGCCATCGAAACCGAGAAAACTTTATGGTTTTATACTTAAATGGCCAGAATCAAATCTTAAAACTTGAAACCATGTTTGAGGGAAGCTTGGGCTCATCGGCGGTTTATCCTCGGGAAGTTGTGAAGAAAGTTTTACTATATGATGCCGCGGCGGTCATTTTTGTTCATAATCATCCCTCTGGAAATTTAAAGCCGTCACGGCAAGATATAGAGATTACGAAGAAGCTAAAATCAGCGCTGGAAACCATTGACGTGAGGACACTTGACCATTTAATTATTGGCGGAACAGACATATTTAGCTTTAGTGAAAAGGGAATGATTTAGAATAAAAATGGATAAGGACTTCGCAGAAAGGACCGTTATAATGATACTTCCTCGAAAAAAAGGTGTTGGCATTTGGGCGTAACAGGAAATTGATTCTGTGACACAAGCCACACAAGAAAATTGTAAAAAAAGAATCGTTTTACTTTAAATAAAGAAAAATATATTCGGAACCATGATAAATAATTAAGGAGAAGAGAAACATGAAAAAAATAGTCATTACGGGAGTGTCAAAATAACTGGGTCTCTGTTTAAGACTTCCAAAGGTATTTAG
>CALBFA010000109.1 GCA_937888365.1 uncultured Fidelibacterota bacterium
TTACGATTACTCTTCATCGCTTAACAGGATAAAGCAGTCCCCTCCTAAGGGATAGAATATTTATTGCTTAAAGTTCATAAATACCCAAAATTTGGTATTGGTTTTAGGTATATACTTTCCCTCAAGCAATTGTTTACCGTGCCAGAACTCAGAATCAGCAAATACTACAAGCTTTTTACTTTTAAAAACAATATCAGGCTTACCAAAAATATCTTTTACATTTTTACGGTAGCGTAAACCTCTTTTCCACAACTCTTTTCTCAAAATGTAAGGATTACAACAGTAATTTTTGAGTACACTTGGTTTAATATGATTATACATATATAAGGAATTTTTATATGAAGTTGTTTATATTGATTTTGATGCTATTGTCAATCGTACATGCCGAAATTAACCAATTGAAATTTGAAGTAATAAGTATAAGTCCAGTATTTTGTCAGGATAGAGAACACTACGCACTAACACTTAGGAATATTTCTTCGCACCCGTTTCCGATAGAACAATACTCTTTAAGCAATAAAACTCTATATGGCATTGGTAGTACTATGAGTCAAGGTATTGAAAACGAGGAAGGATACCTAATCCATTACGATCTCAGACTATACAAATCTTATTCGATCAAAGGTGATGAGATGACCATATTCACAGATTTGGGCTTTTCAGTATCAGATTTTAAATTTATCTGGCAATTTAAAAAACTAGTAATAACAATAATGGGTAAGAATTATTCGTCGACTAATCATCCCATCGTTGGTTTTAATTCAACAATGCTTAATGATGCTATATCAGAATGTAAAGCTAGTATTACAGAATGGAAACAGTATCAAAGTGGAAAACGTGAAGATGAAAAAAATATGAAAGCCATCGCAAACTCTGCAAAAGATATACGTAATTTTCTCCCATATGCAGTTTTGATAATTCTTTTTGTCATGTATATGAACCATAAAAATAAAAGAGAGGACGACAAGCTTGAAACACTGAAAGATATACGCAATAGATTAGATGAAGAAAAATCAAAACAGCAAAATGATGGAACAAAAAAATAAATATAACAATCGAATTCGGTATGACTCATTTGTGCCTTTTGTAGTAGATTTTGGAACTTTCTCTAAATTTCAAACTAAATTGTTGAAGTTAAAAATATATAATAATATTTTTAACTTTAGTCTTTTCCTCTTTAAGTGGCTCTTATTTTTTTAAGTATTCTTCTATAGTACCTAACTTTGCAAATAATTCTCTGTTAAGCTTCTGGTTAGCTAATATACCTTTATGTCTCTTTCCGATACCATACAAATGTAAGATTTTCATTGCTTCAAATCCACCTCCTCGAGTAGGAGCTTCAATGCATAATACTTCTTCTTGTATGCGCCTTTGGGACCAACTGTTAATAATATACGCTTCAATTATTCTAAATTCAGTATCATTCATAATGTTATTCCTTTAAAAATTTAATATAAAGTTTTGTTTGATCAATAATCTATTTACTTCATCTTATTGATTACCTTATGTAGTGGATATGCAGTAATTAAGCTATCATGTTCTATAACAATAGCCAATCCATTTTTATCACATACTTTTAGTAGCTGTCTACGAAGATGCTCCAATTCAAATAGTAGTTTTTCAACTTTTTTTTTACCAAGAATTAATCTATCTCCATTTGTATTACCGAATTCAAAAACTAAATCGACCATATAGTCTGAAATGCCTCTTGAATTCTTTCTAATTTCAAAATGATGAGTCGTTTTCATTTCTCTATCTCCTTATAAAGAATTTTTCGTGCTTTTGTTCTAATCTTCTCATCGAATTTACTTGTATTATAATTGACGAGGAAGTCATTTATCTCGAATGAAAGGTCAGTAATATTGTTCATTCTAACTCCTTTACTCTCTAAGTATAATACAAGTAGGAACGAAGTTACTTTAATATAGGTGTTAACGGCGGAGTAAATATTCAAGCTCACTCTCATAGGTGGGCTGAACTTCAATACAAAAAAGCCCCATTAAAGAATAGCCTCAAAGACTTACATATTAAAGTATATATTTTTTGTGTCATACGACACCGAATTATATTAATCCCATCTTTATGATTTAAACGATTTTGAGTTGGTTTAGTATCTATTAGAATATAGTTTAAAGTCGTTTGCTTATTAAGTAGAATTCGATTATGCTAATAAATATAAAATTTCTCAACCAAAAGAAGAGGATTCACAAATAACAGAAAAACAATTCGAAAATATAAACATAAAAGAAGATGAACATATACAAGCTCAAAAACAAGAATTAAAAGAGGGCGATGAATGTCCTTTTTGCAAAAATAAATTAGTTTTGAGAACTGGAAGAAACAAATTTCTTGGTTGTAGTAGTTATCCGAAATGTCGTTTTACTAGAAAAATTTAGTAGTGTAAATTGAAAAGTTTTTTATAATTGTTTAGTGTATTATTTTTTATAGTTCTCAAACCATTTTGTTACTTGTACACGATTATAGAGTATAGTTGCACCGTACTTGAGTTGAATATAAGGTAAAGGGTCGTGAACGCGAGAACGATATGCCTTTTGAGCATCGGGTTTCATCCCAAATAATATCTCAAATTGTTTGACGGATAAGTGTTCTAATCCTTTTAGATGGAATTTATATTTTTCAGCATCGTAAAGACCCTTTATGATATAATCTCCAAGGTCAATTGCACCTAAAGCTGTAGCTGTTGCATCAAGTGCGACTCTTGACTCATCGTCCTTAAAATTTCTTATTGTTTGGTTGGAAAATGAGTTTATGAGATATATGTAACCGATTAAGTCCATTGTAAATGGTATTGCTTTTTCTTCCATGTCAAATGATATCATAAAACGAGGAAATGTAATTTATTATTAGGCGGGTCATTAGGCTGGTCGATTAAAACTTAAAATTTTACAAAAGTCTCTAGAAGTACAGTATACAGGCATTAAACTCTTCATCGCTTAACAGGATAAAGCAGTCCCCTCCTAAGGGATAGCTCGAGGT
>CALBFA010000110.1 GCA_937888365.1 uncultured Fidelibacterota bacterium
TATTTACAGACAAGTTAGAGTGATTTTGGACCTTTTTCAGCAGCGACTACTTAGAATTTAAACGAGGTTAAACCTTCATTAAATGGACAAGATAATTGAGGAGTGAATGATGAAAAGGTGTGTTAACATAATTATTCTGATACGAATAGGGTTGTTTGATACAAGCTCTGCTCAACGACCGCATACATTCATACAGACAGCTCATAATGCTGAATATGGTTCTCCTATCAATGTGGCTGTGGTTTCTGACGGGACGGTGTTTATAGCAAATTTTTATGATGGCTACCAAGACAAGGTTTACAATTTGCATTCAAAAGAATAAGGCTTTAACTTGATTTGAGGAGAATCTTATGAAAAAAACGACATTATATATAAGTTTGTGTCTCACAGCATTGCTGGCGGGATGTATCGACTCACCGAGTATTACCGGGTCAAATGATGTTACAGAATATACGACTGCTCAGTTTGAAGTGACTGAAATTATTGGCGAAACGACTCGACTGACGGCACGAGGAATCGTAGAAAATACAGGCACCACAACATATTACGCTGTTTGGTACATCGAAGGCGATTTCTATGCCGACAACACCTACGATTTTAAATTAGGTGGAGATCGATATTCCTTTACATTTGCTTTAGAGCCAGGCGAAAAAACAGGCTGGGAGTTGGAATTCACATCATCCCTGTATACCGAAAGTGAATACCCTGATTTTGCCGTTAAAAACTTACGTGCATTTACGGATAGTAACTAGGTTTGGAAATATGAACCTTCCAGTGAGCTATGATTCTCATGGCGTTTCGATGTATTGAATAAATGATTCTATCAAAATTCTCACAACTAGGGGAATGGGAAAAAGTAGTATTCATTGCTTTTTCGGCAATTATTATCATCCTTTTTGCAGGTTTTTTAGGCGTCCATCTAGCTGAAAACAGTTTTGGTTATGGCGGTTCATTATTACCATCACCAAAAGAATTTGGTTCAGGCATCCAAACATGGCTTGTTCGGTGGGACGCAAGTTATTTCCAAAAAATTGCCCTCAATGGATATCAAGCTGATGGAATTGAAAGAGCTTTTTTTCCGCTTTATCCTCTGTTGTGTGGAATTTTAGCAAAATATACGATGCTTCCGGTATTATGGATTGGCTTCGCTATATCGGGGCTCTGTTTTATCGGCGCTTGTTTAGTTTTGTATAAACTCGTTAAATTTGAATATAATAACGATGAAGCGCTCTATAGTGTTTTTGTGATGTCTATCTTCCCCATGTCTTTCTACTTTGTGGCATTTTATCCAGAATCGATGTTCCTTCTTCTTTCCATTACGTCGGTGTATTTTGCGCTGCGAGGTCGGTTTATTTTGAGCGGTATAGCCATCGCCCTTGCGGGAGGAACGAGTCCCCTGGCTCCTATTTTAGCGATCCCTTATATTGTCGAATTTATATCTCAGCGAAAATTTTCAAATTCACGATGGATGCATTTCATAATAGGAGCACTTGTTGCACCAATGGGAATGCTGAGCTACTTGGCATTTATTGGCAATTATACTAACGTAATGAATGGATTAAATACCTACGCAACATTACAAGCATCCGAATGGTATCGCTCTTTTTCATGGCCGTGGATGACGCTATTTAATGGTTTAGAAGAAGTCCTCTCTGGTAGAAATATGCATATAGGTTGGTTTTATCAAGTGTCTTCCATTCAAAATACAACCTTCGTATTGGCGAGTGTCGCCATTTCAATATACGGCTGGTTTTATATACGAAAGAGCATTGCTATCTATTTCATTTCAGGATTGATTTTTTCCCTCGCGACATCGGGCCCCGACGGCAATGTACTTATGTCATTTCCTCGGCATATGGCAATTCTTTTCCCTGTTTATATCATCCTTTCAAGAGTATTAATACGACTCAATTATACGAAGAGACTGATTTTTATAGGGACATCTATTTTATTTCTCATCTTTTATACTGCCTGGTTTAGCAGCGGAAGATGGGTAGCTTGATTGCTCAGCCATATTTTTAAAACTTTTGAAAAACTCATTGGGAGAAATTAAGTCCCGAGAGACCTGTCGAAGCATTTTCTTGGGAGGAAAAGTGTTGAGGTAATATTGAGACTCGGTCTATATTCAAAGCAATCGATAATGACTATGAACTGGCATCAAACCATCAAAATTACGCTACTTTCCCTTTTTACATTGGTGGCTTGCGAAGAAACGATTCATAGGCCCATCGACGAAAACCCATTGTCATTTCGCATTAACGATAGACAAGCGTCGGCTCTCAACGGATCGGCTTTTGCCACTTCGATCCAAACGTTTGATCTTGAAACGCGGGAGGAAGCCATCTTTAACGAAATCAAAAACGGCAATATTCCTGCTTTTCTAATACAAGAATTAATCCCCGTCAAATTTAGCGAAAATATTGACGACAGCCTTTATAACGTAACGATTTATGTGATGCCTGACTATCTTGCAATTGGTGAAAATAGTGACTATTTTTTGATGCCTATGACACCCATCCTTGCCCAAAAAGTAATGGATGAAATAGGTGGTATTTTGCCCACACGAAAAATGGTGGATTTAATCTGGTCTGCTGCTTCTGTAAAATTATCGCCGAATCCCATCCCGCCAAGCGATGCGATGATTACCATGCCGGTTTTTAGCCAACACAACATGATGGTTCTTAATCAGCGAAATGCCTTCATAGACGATTATCCCTTAGGTTCCCTGGTTTCGGGACACAAAAAAGACGTAATCCTTTCCAATCGTATTGCCGAAAATTTAAATAAAGTCGTTATTTATGGATGGCATTATACGACAGGCGTTCCGATTCAACCACTTTTTAGTGGTCATGTAAATTGGTATGCCGATTATAGCCATGGCATTCGAGGGGTATTGGCGCAATGTGACATTAATAACGAAAATATTGCTGTTTCAGATGTCTTACACAATCCCTATTTGTATCGATTATTAAGTGACGAAAACGCTCCCATGGAAATCACATATTATGATACAGCTGTATCGAATTACCCATAGGAATTTTGAGAATTGCATATTTCATGAAATCCCTTATAGAAAAATTTTACCAAGCATTTAGCGAATTAGATAGCGAAACTATGATTGCCTGTTATCACGATGATATACAATTTGAAGACCCAGCATTTGGCATCCTAAAGAGTGATAAAGCGAAAAATTTGTGGCGAATGCTTTGTCAAAACCAGAAAAATGCACAATTCAGAATTGAATTTTCGGACATCCGATGCGATGAGATTAAAGGTCAAGCTCATTGGGAAGCCCATTACATTTTTCCAGCGACAGGGCGTAAAATTCACAATCGAATTGATGCAACTTTCGAATTTAAAGACGGCAAAATAATCCATCACATTGATAGGTTTAATCTATACACATGGGCGAGACAAACACTGGGATTAAGTGGCTACCTCTTGGGTTGGACATCTATGTTTAAGTCGCGACTGAATCTCCAAACAGCGAAAATGCTTTCGAGGTTCGAAGAAAAACAAAACGGCCCATTTGTGGAATAACATTAAAAGAATTATATACCTTCATTAACTTTTTTTCAATTTTAAATATTAGTTGTGTATTGTGGTTTTTTTGTTTTGTATATTCACCATTATGCGCAGAGACATTAAAACAATCATACTATTTATCCACACTGAAAATAATGGTTTCAGAACAGCTATTTAGTTGCGTTTTTTTGAGCGGTAATTTCAACGTAAAGTAAATATATTATGATAGTTGGAGGCAGGGAAGCTTATTGATATGAGTGTATACTCCCAGAATGGGGGAAATATTTTTTTATGGGTTCGAGAGACTTTCGGCCTGCTTTATAATCACACTTTAATGAATTATTTTTGGAGTTAAATTGGCAAAAAACACAGAAGCTCAACTTAAAAAGGAGCCCCCTAGCCGACCCGCGAAAACAATGGGCCCCGTTGACAATCTTGAACAACACTTGCATCCTGAATGGTGGAAAAGAATATTTAATGCCATTTATCTCAAAACCGATGCAGATGTCGTAGAAGATGATGTCATTACAAAAAATGAAATTGAATTATTTAAAACGATTCTTGGTCTAAAAAATGGTGATTCCCTCCTCGATCTCGCATGTGGTCAGGGTCGTCACCTTATCGAATTAGGCCAGTGCGGTGAATTTAATCTTTTCGGCATTGACCGGTCTCGTTACCTTATTCAACGCGGAAAAAGTGCCTCGCGAAAAAAAGGGCTTTCTATCAATTTTAAAGAAGGTGATGCCCGTAAACTTCCTTACAGTACCGACACGTTTGACTTTGTAACGATTCTTGGGAATAGTTTTGGTTACTTTGAAACATCCGAAGACGACCTGAAAATTTTAAAAGAAGTCTTTAGAATTCTAAAACCCAACGGAAAATTATTAATGGATGTAGCCGATGGTGCATTTTTAAGAGATAATTTTACGGCGAGAAGCTGGGAATGGATTGATAAAAAATACTTTGTCTGTCGGGAACGCTCTCTTGCGTCGGATAACGAAAGACTCATTTCACGAGAGGTTGTCACTCATACAGAAAAGGGTGTTGTGGTCGATCAGTTTTATGCCGAACGACTTTACACCAAAGAAATTTTGGCCCAATTAATTGAGAATGTCGGCTTTAAAAATACAGAGTCCCATGGAAATCTTGCCGTCGACTCAATACGCAATCAAGATTTAGGCATGATGGCGAATCGCTTTATTTTAACGACCTCCGCTGTAAAAGAATGGACGCCGAAAAAAAGTAAAAAGGCCATCAAGAATGTCGTTGTTATATTAGGTGACCCAAAGCTAAAAGACATCATAAAACCTGATGCGAAATTTGACTCGGATGATTTCGAAACCATCGAAAAATTGAGAATTGCATTGAGCAAATTAGACAATTATAAGTTTAGCTATATTAATAATCATAGTACCGTTATCACGGATTTGCAGAAGCTGAAAGGCAAGGTTGATTTGGTTTTTAATCTATGTGATGAAGGATTCGAAAATGACGCTAAAAAAGAATTGCACGTTCCGTCACTTTTGGAGATCATGCGGTTTCCTTATACGGGATCAAACCCGCAAACCCTTGCTTATTGTTATGATAAATCGTTGATACGCGGAATCGCAACGGAAATTGGTGTCCCTGTCGCGGACGCATTTGTTATCACCGCTGAAGAGAATCTCTATGAACTCAATATTCCGTTCCCTGTTATTGCAAAACCGAATTTTGGCGATTCAAGTTTCGGCATTACACAAAAAAATGTCGCATATAGTATTGAAGAGCTCGCAAATGCGATCCTTCAAATTCGAACACAATTTGACTATAATAATCCGATTTTAGTTGAAGAGTTTCTAACAGGTGCCGAAATATCTGTTGGCATAATTGGCAACTCAGACAATTATACGGTTCTACCTATTATTGAAGAAGATTACTCAGAATTGCCCGAAGGATTGCCTAAAATTTGCGGATATGAAGCGAAATGGATGACGGATTCACCATACATGCAAACGCTGCGATCGATTCGGGCTTCGCTACCTCAAGCTGTCGAGCAGGAAGTTATAAATCATAGTCTAAAACTATTTAGACGCTTGGACTGCAAAGATTACTGTCGATTTGATTGGCGTCTCAATAGCCAAGGCGAGCCAAAATTGCTCGAAGTGAATCCTAACCCGGGATGGTGTTGGGACGGACATTTGGCCAAAATGAGCAGCCATGGCGGAATGGATTATTCTCAAATGCTCAACGCAATATTGTGTGCGGCTGAATTAAGAAATAACCCCGTTGGAGGAAACGCTAACTAAGCTGGAAACGAGGAATCATATTTATTCCGTTTGGGCTCAGGGTCTTTTGGGCTCCTATTCTCTTATAGAATAAGATGACTCCTCTTTGTTTATCCAAAATATAATTTTTCGAGCTTTGCATAAAAATAGAATATTTGAAAAATAACACCGTAAATTTTCATACTTGTATCCTCATGATTCTTATCTAGCTTCAAACCATGAGACTCTATGTATTTACTAAACAAGACGCTTTTCTCATTACCATATTTTCCCTTATAGCCGGGCTTTTATTCGGGACGTATCTTCAAGGGTTTTTTGCCAAAATCAACGATTCACAAACGCTCCAACTTTTAGCAATGGCAATCGGAGAGGCTTTAATTCTTGGTCCTTTGATGCTTGTAATGAACATCAAAAAAGTAAAGTTTCATCATATTCTTCCCCTAAAAAAACTCAATCTCCAAACATGGGGGATGGTGTTTCTCATGGCAATTGGCGTCTTAGCCCTCCAAGAAGTTATCGCAAAATCGACGGTTGATTACTTTCAAATCCCGGAGTTTCTTAAGGGCATCAATGATTCCGTCATGTGGGAATCGCCCCTTCAATACATTTTAGTTATTTTCGGAGGCGTTATTTTTGCCTCAATTACGGAAGAATTTCTTTTCCGCGGTGTTTTGCAGCAATCCATAACGGCCAATCATCAATCACTTATCCCTGGTATTGTTGTCCCAGCCGTTGTCTTTTCGCTTTTTCATGCGGCCTATCTTTTTTACATCCCAGCCGTCATAGAAATTGTTCTAATTTCCCTTATTTTAGGGTATGTCGTCGCGAAAACGGGCAATATTCTTGCCTCAATTTTAATACATAGTATCAACAATTTTTCAGGTATCACTTTTCTGGGGCTTTACGGTGATGACTTTTACATATTTTTTCCCGAATCGGGCTTCCCTTGGATGGCTTTATTCGGGATGATTGCTCTCGCCATTTCCCTTTACTATTTAGTGGGGAGAAAAAGTTTTATTCCTGATGAAGAAAACATCATTGAGTAAATTATTGTGATGTCTCTAAAACTCCCGATTTGGTTATGGATAGGGTTTGGCGGTTTCTTAGGCGCTATCGCACGCTATACTCTCGGCAGTATTTTGAATCAAATGCATACTAAAATCCCATTTGGGACGCTCGGCGTTAATGTAATAGGTTCGTTTCTCGTCGGCGTCTTTACCTTTGTTTTACTCACAAAAACACATCTTCCCAATGAGCTTCGTTTTTTTCTAATCGTTGGTTTCTTAGGCGCATTTACGACTTTTTCTACATTTAGTTTGGAAACGTATGCCCTCTATCAATCGGGTCAATTAATCACTTCGGCACTCAACATTTTTCTCAATACGACGCTCTCCATTTTAGGCGTCATAATTGGAATGTATCTTAGTAAATTGCTCATTTAGCACTTATTACACACAACATCATTATGAGGTGATGCATGATAACATCTTTTCGCCAACTTGAATCCAAGATTAAGCAACAAACGAAAAAGACCATTGTTTTAGTCAACGCGACCGATGCCGTTATGATTGACGCCGCTAAAATGGCTGTGGAAAAAGGCTTGGCAAATTTCATTTTAGTCGGGAATAAAGACATCATCGAAAACCTTTTAGAACAAAGCAATTCTCGAGAAATGTTTGAGATTTTTCCTTCGGACAATCCAGCATTCGATGCGGTTTCCCTTGTTCGTCAAGACGATAATCGCATTCTTATGAAAGGCAACATCCCAACTGGGACACTCTTAAAAGCAGTTTTAAATCGTGATACTGGCTTAAGACAAGGTGCACTTCTCAGCCATGTTGCCGTTATTGAATCGCCCCAATATCCAAGGCTGCTATTCGTGAGCGATGGCGGTATTAATATCAGTTTTGACAAAGATTCTATGGTAGGAATTGTGCAAAATGCATCTGACTATGTAAGTCGGTTTGGCATTACAAATCCTGCAATCGGTATGATGGCTTTAGTCGAGGAAGTTAATCCGAAAATTCCTGAAACCGTCCTTGCTGCCGAGGTCGCTCATGCACTTCAGGATTCCTATTTAATCGAAGGTCCTATTGCATTAGACGTTGCTTTGTCTTCGGATGCAGCCGTGCATAAAGGCATCACATCAAAAATAGCCGGAAAAACGGATATTCTCATTATGCCCAATACGACGGCTGCGAACCATTTGGTAAAAGGACTTGGCGCTATTGGATCCTGCCTTGTCGGGGGTGTAATCGTTGGTGCAACGGTTCCCATTATTCTTTTAAGTCGTTCCGATGATGCAGAAACAAAATTGCGTTCGATTCTCCTGGGTCTCATTAAAGCTTAATGTCAAATCATCTAAAACAACATAATCGTAACCTCATTTTCAATATTTTGGGCGAGGGATTATGGGGTTTTGCCACCGCTTTTCATAATATCAATTCTGTTGTCCCTGTAATCTTAAAAAATTTGGATGCACCGCCAGCGTTGATTGGTATGATTCCAGGCGGTTTTATTCTTTTACTCGGTTTGCCTCAACTTTTTGCCGTACGATTGTTTCGTGAACACACCGATATTAGAAAACTGAATATCACGCTCCATTATCTTATGGCAATTCCAATTTCATTATTGGTTATTCTATTTTTTATTTTTCAACTTTCCCCCGCTGTTTCCGTTTGGTTATATATCGTTGTTTGGTTTTTATTCTCACTTTCTGTCGGCATTCTTATTCCTGTTTGGGCTGATTTTTTAGCCAGTGCGTCAATACCTTCCCATCGGGGTCGTTTTTTTGGGATTACATTTTCGTTCAATTCTATAATGGGTATGATGGGTGGCGTTGTGCTTCATTATATTCTTGAAAATTCGAGCTATTCATTCCCACGCAATTTTGGATTAGGATTTGTCATAATGCTATTTTCTAGCCTGCTGGGCACGTGGTTTCTGAGTAATCAAAAAATGCTTCAAGATTTTAAGCCCGAGGCAAAACCACGGACACCTATTCTTGCGGGTTTAAAAATAATTTTTAAAGAAAATGTGAATTTTAGAAACTATCTATTTGCCAGAATGCTCGGCGGCGCCTTTGTAATGCCACTCGCTTTTTATGCGATTGATATGCAAGCTCGCTATGACTTGTCCATAAGTACAGCTGGGACTTTTACGGTTTTTCTCGTAATGGGAACGAGTATTTTTAGCCTTCTTTTTGGATTCCTTTCAGACAAAATAAATCGTAAAATTGTCGTAAGTTTCTTTTTTATTGGGCATTTGTTAGCCCTTTTAATCGCAATTTTCCTCGATACTCCTTGGGCTGGAAACTTATTATTTTTCTGTATTGGTTTGGCGATGGGTGCCCAACAGTCTTCGTTTATGATTTATGTTTACGAATTCGCAGGTGAAAAAGGAGATCGGCAACTTTATTATGCGTCTGTTGATTCTGCGCTTGCCCCTGTCCTACTTTTATATATTATTATTTCTGGGATTCTCGTATCTTTTTGGAGCTATCAAACCATCTATTGGGTCTCCCTTTTCTTCATATTTTTTGGTTTGATGTATTATATATCACATGTGAAGACAATTCGTCCAAATTCTGCATAATTCATATCTGAAAGAATTGCGACAATATTAATAAAAACTATATTGTTCAGCTAAGCTTATGGACAGAAGACACACAAATATAAAACGAATAACAATGGGTTTAATAACTGTTATTATGTTAGTTAGCATTTTATCGTGTACCAATCGCGCTGAAAAACTGTATGAACAGGGTGAGTACTATTATAAAACGGGGCTTCTTGATGAAGCCATCATCAAATTTAAAGCAACGACACAGATAGAACCCAAGCACTCCAGCGCTCATCATTTTTTAGCACTCGCCTTTATGCGAAAAGAATGGTACGATTATGCTCTTGTTGAAGCTGAAATTACATTTGATTTAAAGCCGACTTCTGAAATATATGAACTTGTACAACTCGCTCGTTCCAAAGCAGAAGAAAAAGAAGAACTGCGAAACCGCCTTTTAAATAATCGTCTCGAATTACCTAATTAGTAAATAATATCTGACATTTTGGGCAAAAATGAGTGTTCTTGTTGTAAACTTTAATTTTTTCAATTTTTGTACTACATTCAAGACAATCCTCACCTTTTTTGCTATAAACCTGTAATCGGCTTTGAAAATATCCTGAATCACCGGGGCCATATTCGTAACCTTTAATGGTGAGCCCTTTTAGCGCAATACCCTCTTTGAGTACTTGCCGAATGGATTTAAATAATAAATTCAATTGTTTTTCTGGGACAGAACTCGATTGAGAAGAAGGATGAATTTTTGCCCTAAATAGCGCTTCATCCACATAAATATTGCCTAAACCCGAAACGATTGATTGGTCAATTAATAAGGATTTAATTTGCCTCGATTTCGATCGAATTTTAGAAATAAATTTTTCTTTAGTAAATTCATCCGACAACGGTTCAAAGCCAATATTCTCAAAAAATTTCTCCCGATCGGGAATCCAGTAAAACTTCCCAAACTTTCTCCGGTCTTGAAAATATAAAATACACCCATCTTCGAGGTGAATTCGTGCTCTTATATGTGTCGGTTCGGTAATTGCGTTATAAGATGAAATGAATTTGCCCGTCATTCGTAAATGAATACCAATATGTCCACGCTCCAATTGCATCACGATATATTTCCCTCGACGATAGACGTCTATAATTTTTTGATGCCTTGCGAAATGAGAAAGTCTCCCATGCATAGAGGTTTCTTTTAACAAGAAAAGAATGTGGTCGATTCGTTTACCCACAAGTAAAGGTCGAATGGAATCTACAATGGTTTGTATTTCTGGAAGTTCGGGCATCGCTTATTTACGGAGTGTTAATCCTATCGGGCAATGGTCAGAGCCGGTAATGTCGGGATAAATATTACTGCTTTCGACGACTGATTCAAGTCGTTGATCCACCAAAAAATAGTCAATTCTCCATCCAACATTATTGACACGGGCGTTTGCACGATACGACCACCAAGAATAATAGCCAGCCATATCAGGATGTTCCTTGCGAAACGTATCGACCAGTCCCGCATCGAGGTAGGCATCAACCCAAACGCGTTCTTCAGGAAGAAAGCCACTTACTGTTTCGTTTGCTTTGGGTCGCGCTAAATCGATTGATGTATGCGCCGTATTGTAATCACCCACAACGATGATGGGTTTGTACTGCATTTTTTTCTTCATGTGCTTAAGCAATGATTCATAAAATCGGAGTTTATAGTGCAGTCTGTCATCGCGACTTTGTCCATTAGGGAAATAGACGCCGTAGAGGTAAAAGTCTTCAAATTCAGCACAAATCGTTCGCCCTTCATCATCAAATTCTGGTTCAAGGATGTCTGATTCGACACTGAGAGGTTTAACTTTACTCCACATGGCAACGCCACTATATCCTTTTTTTTCGGCTGAATGGTAGCTTGCATAATATCCTGGTGGGTTAATTAATGCATCATCCAATTGGTCGGGTTGCGCTTTAGTTTCTTGGAAACAAAGAATATCTGGAAGTTCCTGATTAAACCAATCCCAAAACCCTTTTTTTACAACCGCTCTAATTCCGTTCACATTCCAAGAAATAATTCTCATTTCAACTCCTCGTTTCTCAAGCAAGATATTATATGAACTCGATAGTATATAGTCTTTTTTGGGTTTTAAAGGAGAATGGGGAAGTTTCATTGATATTTATTATAAAACTTACTTTATATTCAGTGCATGAATTTGAATCAAACGCATTATGATGTCATTATCGTCGGAGCGGGAGCCTCCGGACTCATGTGTGCAATAGAAGCCGGAAAACGTGGACGTTCCGTTCTCATTATTGATCATGAAAATAACGTCGGAAAGAAAATTTTAATTTCAGGTGGTGGTCGATGTAATTTTACAAATCGCACCGTCTCAACGGATAATTTTCTGTCTCATAATCCATATTTTTGCAAATTTGCACTTCAACAATTTACGCAAAACGATTTTTTGGAGATAATTCAAAGACATTCTATTCCCTTTCATGAACGCGAGCATGGACAACTTTTTTGTGACAAGAGTGCACGCGACATCGTTGAGATGCTTATTCGCGAGTGTGAAAATGTTGATGTTCAAATTGCCTTAGAAACAAAAATATTATCCATTATGAAAAATGATAATGCCTTATTCACTGTTTCGACTTCTAGAGGACATTATGAATCTGAAGCATTCGTTGTTGCAAGCGGCGGACTGTCGATTCCGTCTATCGGTGCCAGTTCATTCGGATATACGATTGCAAAACAATTTGGGCATCATGTCTGGGAACCTCAGGCTGGACTTGTGCCGTTTATTTATAGTCCTGAACAATCGGAGCAGTTTGTATCGTTATCTGGTATTGCTCTTGATGCTATTGCGAGCATCGAGAAACACTCTTTTCGTGAAAATTTGCTTTTCACTCACAAAGGTTTGAGCGGTCCTGTTATACTGCAAATTTCATCCTATTGGCAACACGGACAGCGTTTGGTCATCAACCTTTTACCTGATGTGCAGGTCTTTGAAACATTGCTGGAATACCAGTCCAAATATCCACAACGCAAACTAAAATCTATCTTGTCACTTCTTGTTCCAAAGCGAATGGTGGTCGTATTTTTCGAAAGTTTTGATTTAGAAAAAACATTGGCAGAGACATCTCACAAAGCATTTCGCAGTATTGCTCAAACCTTGGAATCTTGGAGTATTATTCCTCATGAAACGGATGGTTATCGAAGTTCTGAAGTCACAACGGGTGGCGTCGATTGTAAGGAAGTTTCCGCCAAAACCATGGAATCTCGACTCGTTTCGGGTCTCTATTTTGTCGGAGAAGTTGTTGATGTTACGGGCTGGTTGGGCGGTTACAATTTTCAATGGGCTTGGTCCAGTGGTTGGCTTGCAGGACAACATGCTTAAATAAAAACGGAGCTAAAAAGCTCCGTTTTTATTAACTGATTACCATTCAGTTGGCTTTTTCAATATGTATCCATCTTCTTTATGGATTCTATAATAATTTGATTTACATTAACCCAACATCACTGAAGATAGCATCTTCAGTCCGACGCTCCGAAAGGAGCGTTTCTTTTTTAATCATGTTAAACGAGCGCTTCCAATTCATCGATAAGTTTTTTGATATAAGCGATACTCTTTCTCCAAAATTTGGGATTCGTAATATCAGCTTTGACGATTTGTGCAAGTTCGACTGGATTATTTGAGCTTCCGCTACTCAAAAACTCTTTGTAAAGCGGAATAAAACTTACGCCCATTTCCAAATATTGTTGATAGAGCGCAAATACGAGTAAGTTTCCAAAATTGTACGCATAGACATAAAATGGTACATTGTATATATGTGGAATTGACGACCACTCCCATTCATACTCAGGTGTATAATCAATGGCGTCACCGAACATTTTCTCCAATTCAGTTTTGTAAAGCGCGGACAAGTCTTCAGCACTCAATAAACTTTTACCAATTGCATCATGAGCTTTTATCTCGAAACGAGAAAACATATTTTGACGATGGCTTGTGGCGAGAATGTCTTCTAACTTTGATGTCAATAGTGCAATTTTGACGTCTTTGTCGGTCTCTTTTTTCAAGAAATAGTCGGTTAAGACCATCTCAGAAAAAATTGAAGCGGTTTCGGCTAGCGGCAAAATTGAATGATAATTTCCTAAATTTTGTTTTGAACTTAACATGGCGTGAATGGCATGTCCTAATTCATGAGCCATCGTCGAAACATCTCTTGCTTTGCCTGTAAAATTTAGAAATACATAAGGTTTTAAATCGGGCGTAGAGCTTGAACAATAGGCTCCGCCTTGTTTCGTTGGCGTTGTAGGCGCATCAATGCGATTTTCGTCAAACATAGATTTAGCGAGGTCATAGAATTCGGAATCAAATTGAGCGAATCCTTCCAAAACCAGCGCTTTTGCCTCATCAAAACTATAGGATTTGCTGGAACTAGGCATGGGAGCATAAATGTCGGCCAATGTCAATTTTTCAAGTCCAAGAATTTTCTTTTTGAGCTTATAATATCGATTGACTAACGCGTAGGATTCCGTTGTAACTTGATGAAGCGCTTCGACAGCCTCTTTCGTCAAATCGTTATGAATATTCATAGCAGAAATCGGTTCTTCAAAACCCCGTAACTCATCTTCGATATGTTTATCTTTTACAATATTATTATAAATAGAGGCAAGGATAAGGCCGTCTTTTTCATGTCTTGCAAAGAAGGTTTCCATGGCTCTTTTACGAACACTGGCGTCAGGATTCATGCGCATCGACCGCAATTCGCTACCATTCATTTTTTTGATTTCACCATCAAGCTCAAATTCGAAAGAGTAGCTGGAGGTATATTCGTTATATAATTTTTGAAAAGCGGAACTACCGGTCAAATCTTTTAAGTTGATGACTCTTTCTTCGGCTTCACTGAGGTTATACTTCGCATTTTTGTAAGCTTTTCCGAGTTTATAGATGTAATCTTTAAGTTCTGGCGCTTTCGCATGTTTAGCAAAAATATCGGGTGGTAGAGCACCAAACTCAAGATGAAAAAAGACGAGTTCGTTGCTTAATTTTGAACCTGCTTCTTGTACTTTTGCTATGAGCATTTTTGCCTGATTGTCAGCCGTATCTGTCGAAAATACTAAATGAGAATATTGACTTAATCGATAAAGCGGGCCTTGTAATGCTTCCATCTCATCCAAAGCCATTTTGAGTTCCATTGAATTCAGCGTCGCGACTTTGGTTTTATATTTTTCAACAAAAGATTTTACGTCAGATGTGGCGGTATTAAGAGTTGCTTCAATGCTAGAATCATCAAAACCAGAGAATAATTGATCAAGATTCCATCTAATATTTTCTGCTCCAGTTGACTCCGTTTTTTTTGTATTCATATATGAATCCTTTCGTAGCAATTATAGTTCATTCGCCGAGGAAAGTACATTTTGAATGTGTTCCAGCAACACTTTTCGAACAATGCTGAATGAAGATGCTTACCTTACTTTTTTTAAAGGCTTGAGGAGTCCTTAGAGAGCTTTAGGAATCGTTTTGTGGTTAAAAAAATTTAACACCAAGTACACGAAGAAGCACAGAGTTTCACGAAGAAAAACAAAAGCCAAAAAATGTTTGGGCCATTTTATTCTTAGCATCTTTTTAGTTTTGTAGCCTTTAAACCACCCTGTACCCCGACCCATAGCATCGGAGCATACTTCGACATGCTCAGCAACCGCCCCTCCTTAAAAAAGGAAGGGAGTCTAAATCTTTTTTTCACAAGCAAAAGACTTATGCACTCATAATTATTTTACTTGCAGTGTTTTCCCATAAAGCGTTACACCCGCATTTGCGATCTCGTATAGATAGAGTCCTGAAGGTAAATCTTTCGCATCCCAAGCGATTGTTTGAGAACCTGAGCTTAAATATGTGAGGACTTTCTTTTCAATTTCTTGACCTTGAATATTATAAACTGTCAATTTTACATCACCTGCTTGCGGTACATAAAAAGATAAATGCGTCACGCCATTAAACGGATTCGGGTAATTGCCATACAATTTGAATGATGTAGGAACTACCATTTCAACAACATCATTGGTTTCATCATACTCATACGCACCGATATCAGGTGCTAGTCCTCGGTAATCATCAGGGCTTAAATTTAAAAGAGTATCACCCTCCCAAACAAAAAAGTCCGTTCCCGCATCAATTGCTGGAGAATTCGCTGTTAAATAGTAGGGATTAACATCTCCTCCTTGAAACAATGGGTCTTCGTCAATATTGCCCTCTAGCCAATTAAGTGTATTGGCTCCCATGCCCATCACGTTCCATTGACCCCCTTCTATCAGTGAGTTCTGCACCGTAAGCGTATTTCTTGAATTCCCATAGAGGTTATCCAGTAATATTTGCGTAGGACTATTGCCATACAAAATACTATTTACAACCGTTACCTCCGCATCATACATAACGAGTGCGGCACCTTCGGGGCTCGTGTTATCACCTATGGTACAGTTAATCAGCTCGGCTGTGGTGTGTTCAATCGCTATTGCACTACTATTATAATAGAAACTTGTATAGTATTCATGATTTTGCGTGATTTCGATATTTCGTAAAATGTGCTTATCATTTTCACCTGCCACCATATCCATATAAAGTGGTAAGCCCAAATACATTTCCCATACCTCATCATAGGCTGGCGTTAAGTTGCGTATAGAACTATTGCTAAATACACATGTTGCATGATGCGCCATATGTACCAACAAACTGCAGGAATTGTCAATCATTTCTAAACTATCCAGAAGTATTGAATCATTTGTTGGATGTGGTGAATCATCGGAACTGTACTTCCCCATGACAATAGCTCCTCCACTATTATTTGTAAATTTTAAGTTGCTATATTTACCACCAATGTTTTCATAAAGTGTTATAGACCTTAAAACAGCTATGAAAGGAGCGCGAGTAATCCCCAACCGCGATATTGTATAATAATTATCATAACGAGCAAAAATGAGTGAGGCAACATCTTCTCCATCTAAAACCGTTAAATCTTTGCCTGCCCCTTGTATATTAACGTAACTCTTTGCATTGAGTGGAAAATGTTGTCCTGTGGATGGGGCAAAGACACCTTCATCTAGGTAAATCGTATGGGGGTTTAAACTATCACTCTCAATGATGCTTAAGGCATATTGTATTGTTTTTAAAGGCTCTGAAAACGATACACCGCTATTATTATCATCTCCATCAGGACTCACATAAAAATTATGGTCAAGAGGTTCAAAGTACGCATGCTCTACACTCAGTGTTAACGTTGGGGATAAACCAACAAAGTGCTCATCTGCCTGACCCACTGAGAATGTATCCAATGGAATAAATAAGTTAGTTGAATAACGCTCCGCCAGATAAATGTCATTTTGAGCCCCTGAGTAATTATGATAGATACTACATTTATGAATCGGGTCAAATTCAGGATTACTCGTATGAAAAATCATTAAACCTCCACCCATATAGCCAGCAGTGTTGTCGTGAATACTGAGTCCTGATAGCAAAGGATTTGCCTCCTCTTCTATCGCGAGCCCAGCACCGGTGAAAAACCCCAAACCATGATTGTCAGTTATTATACAATTTTTTATAGTAGGACTACTCTCGTCTATCCATATACCAGCTCCGTAGCTCATAGCGGGATGGTCATAAGGTCCCGGGTTTAAAAAACCATGTTGTATTGTAAATCCAATGAGTTGACAAGATCGATTCTCACCACTAGTTATGGTTACCACTCGTCCTTCATGATTGCCATCTATGATGGTTGTACTGATATAATTCTCATCTTCTGTATAAAGATAGCGTGACGTTAAAACCACATTTTTTCCATTAAAGTTGATATTCTCATAATAAGTCCCAGGTTCTACCAGAATCGTATCACCCTGACTGGAGCCATCTATAGCGTCTTGAATCCGTACAAAATGACCCCCAGCTTCGGGTTGGACTATCCAAGTGGTGGCTTGGATTGAGAAAGGAAACATCATGATTAGGATTAAATACAGAGCATGACAATTGAGCTTACAACGTTTAAATCCCATTATTCTTAGCACCTTTGTAGTTTTGTAGCCTTTAAACCACCCCGTCCCGACCCATAGCGTCGGGACATACTTCGAGAACCTCAGCAACAACCCCTCCTTAAAAAAGGAGGGGAATTGATTCCTATTCTCATGTTTTGATTTTATCTCTTATGTTATCATTTATACCCATGTGTTTTTTATTTAAGCAGCATCACTTTCTGTGTGGACTGATAGTCAGAGGTTTTAAATACGACAAAATACATCCCTGACGCCACATCGCTACCGTTCCATGTGAGTTCATATTGACCTCTATCTTGTTGACCTTGATATAGATTTTCAACGACTCGACCACTCATGTCATAAATGACAACTGAAACATGTTCATGTTTGGCTAATGCATAGCGCAATGTAGTGCTGGGGTTAAAAGGGTTTGGATAGGCTGAAAGTAGAGATGTTTCCATAATCATCACTTCATCACTTTTTTCGATTTCGGCTTTATAAAGAACAAAGCCATCATCTGTCACATCTCTATCCATTTTAGCAAGCTTATAGTGCTCTTTAAACATATTGTCATGCCCTATTGGGGTCCCATTGTCAGGAATACTTTTGGCTAAACCACCATCACGAACAATTTGGAATGAAAGATCGTCCATCGAGTCTGCACCATTGTATATTTGCATATAGACAGGAAAGCCCTTTGCGGGTTCTGCTGCAACACATTTATCGCCTATAAATGCAGCAATTTCAATAACAGATTCAGGATCCGTAACGGTTTCAATCGTCAAAGCTGTATAGTCATCAAGCTCCTCGTACTGATATATTGTACCCTCTTTTGTCACACCTCGCACAATACCGCCATTATAGTTGTAGGAAAAGTCTGTACTGGTTGATCCCGTATAATTCAGCTCGTACATTTGACCGTAGACAAACAATGGACAGCTCTCACTTGGCTCGGGTCCGTCACAACCTGAAGGCATTGCACCATACCACTGTGTTCCCTTTTTGTACATATACCAGTGTTGTCCTCGGATAGAAGAAATATTGTCTAAAACAGTGGCGGGTAATGCGTCGAAGGGTGATTGTGTTTCATTTACAAAATAGGAAACCCAGTTAATGCCAGGGGATAACGTAACACTTGCATCTTGTGCTATTTTGTCCCCAACAGTGTATAAGGGATATACCGCATATGTTTCAGCCATCCTCAATTTAACGCCTTGCTTGCTGTTAATGTTGATTGGAGAGGACCATACTCCATCTTGATAGCTTGAATTAACACCACCATTCAAAATAATTTGAAGCGCATCGGGAGCTACATTTTGCAGCACGTCGACAACATTAGTACCTTCAATATCTCCTAATACTGGAAATCCCACCCAGTTCCAGCTGGAATGTAGAGTTTTTGTTTCTGCCATATCTTGATAAATGAAGTTATCATATACCTCTATATCTCCTATTCGAGGCAAGTAAACAAGTGTGCCATTTGGTATATTAACCCATGCACCAAAATTTTGACTGAGTGTCTCTTGAGAAGTGATTGTTTTTAAATGGAAAGATAAACCCTGTTGAGCATTTTCATAATCAGAGTCACAATAATATAGCGTATGCTGTAAGTCCACGTTATTGGATTCATTATTTTGAGCTTTACGATACCCCCAAATGGCCTCACCATTGGAAAAAAGAAAATTCAAACTCTCAGTAGAATGATTTATGATATTAGTAAAACTAGTAGATGAAAGTGCTTGATGAATACCTTGCAATATATCGCCATTGCTTTCCTCAACATTTTTCATAATCCAGAAGAAATAAAGTTCGGAATCTACAACATAGTCCAAATTATCTTCCCAAGCACCATGACCAAAGGTTTGTAAGCCGCCATGATCGTTTATCCAATCTACGCCAATGATATTTTTTAATCCAACTTTGTCATTAATCGTCCCATTATGTGCAAAGGTATATGTAGCACCATTATATTCCATTATCCAGGGGTGTGGATCAGGAATACCTGTTGCACCAGAGCTAGACCTTCGAACATGTGCTAATATTGTTGTTGTATTTTGCCCTTCACCTATAAGTATATTTCTAGCATTAGAAAAACCTGAATTATACTCATTTGCTTGAACGGAACTGTTAAATTTCTCCATATACCTCGTGGTACCACTACCTAAATCTGAATAAAATAACATCCCCCAGCCATTTGGATGGTCATCATCACCTTGCCCTCTGAAATCATTAAGCTCCAAATATGTTCTTATTTGATTGCCATCATTTTCATTATTATTGCCACTTAATTCATAGCCAAAATCTGCTACAGAACCAAACAATCGACAGGCATAGACACTCTGATTTGTTATGAAAACGCTAATTAATAATAGAATCAATATTCTTTGAAAATTCTTCATAAAAACTCCTTGTATTAGATTTAACTAACCTATGTACTGAAAAATATTCAATACTCCCATCGCTCTTTTCAAATCTAACACGTGTTCGCTCTGCTTTTGAGACATGTCCAATATAAGTTTTTTTTTTTTGCATACACAAGGTATTTTAGAAAACGGAATTAAACAAAAGTGTGCATTCTTTTTTACAGAAATAGCTCCAGAGACTTACCACACATTCTTATTGTATGACTGCATCAATCTTATATTTAGGTGTTTTTTGTTATAATTCTATTGGATTGGTAGAATTATAAGTTTATTTTCCAAACATGCAGAGTCAAAATGCCATTTAAACTCAATAGCGCGAGTGAGTACGCGATTCGACTCATTGTTTATTTATCTGAGCTAGACGTGGGTACAATTATCTCGGTAAAAGAAATTGCGAGGATACAAAATATCCCCGAAAAATTTCTCCACACCATTACAACTCAGCTCCAAAAATTAGATTACATCAACTCTTTTAAAGGAAAAGGTGGCGGGATTCAACTTGCGCGTGACGCTGGAGATATCACGATGCTAGAGATAGTAGAAGCTTTGGAAGGCCCCATAAGTGTCAATGTGTGTACGGTCGATAATAGTGCATGTATTTTTTCCGACACGTGCTCTGTCCATTGCGTTTGGGACGATGTTCATACATCCATTAAACAGATTTTAAGCACGAAGACAATGGCAAGCCTCGCAGGGGAAAATCTTTTGGCGAGAAATAATCGCTTTCCCGGTTCAAAGGTTCAATCAGAAGTGAAATCTCATGGCAATTGATATAAAACCGTATCAGCCCCTCAAAGAGGATGGCTCTATGGGCGTGAGTGAAAAACACTGCTTTCATTGCGGAGAGCATTGTTCGGACAATTCCATCCTTATCGGTGATAAATATTTTTGCTGCAATGGCTGTAAAGCTGTTTTCCAACTTTTGAACGGTAGCGACCTTTGCGAATATTATGAAATTGATAAAAAAGCTGGTATTACACCTAATATTGACATTGTAGAAGGTCGATTTTCATATCTTGATGACGAATCGATTACCAGCCAGCTTTTGGAATTTCGTGACGGAAAAATGAGTACCGTTACTTTTTCAACGCCAACAATGCATTGTGCGTCCTGTATATGGCTTTTAGAAAAATTGTATAGTTTGCACAAAGGTGTACTCAAATCCGTCGTTAATTTCCCTCGTAAAGAGGTGTCGATTACATTTAATCAAGAGCTGATTTCTTTAAGTGAATTAGCAGCGCTTTTGACGTCGATAGGCTACGAACCACAGATAAGTCTTGAGAGTATCGAATCGAAAGAGCGTTCGCATGTTCAACGGAAACTCTATTATAAAATTGGTATTGCGGGATTTGCTTTCGGTAATGTCATGCTTTTAAGTTTCCCTGAATATATCAGTCGAACGGGTGAAGTTGACCCTATTTTCAAAATGGTTTTTGGTTATTTAAGTATTCTATTTTCACTGCCCGTTTTTTTCTATTCAGCCCTTGATTATTTTAAATCTGCTTGGGGTGGATTAAAGCAAAAAGACATCAATATTGATGTCCCCATAACCTTGGGCATTGGTATTTTATTTAGTCGTAGCGTCTATGAAATAATTTCTCAAACGGGGGCAGGTTACTTGGACTCTTTTACGGGTCTTGTTTTCTTTTTACTTATTGGTAAAGTGTTTCAACAAAAAACCTATGATGCATTATCGTTTGACAAAGACTATAAATCCTATTTCCCCCTCGCTATTACAAAACTTATTGATAAACATGAGACCATCGTCCCTGTTACAACTTTGGAAAAAGGGGATAGAATTTTGATGCGGAATCAGGAATTGATACCTGCTGACGCCATACTCATGTCGCAAATATCCCATGTCGATTATAGTTTTGTTACAGGAGAAAGTGATCCCATCGAAAAAATGAATGGAGACATGATTTATGCTGGCGGGCGACATATTGGGGCCGCTGTTGAAATGGAAATCCTCAAAGAGCCTTCTCAAAGTTATCTAACTCGACTTTGGAATAATGATATTTTTACAAAATCACGACGTCCTCAATTATCAAAAAAAGTCGATGAACTTTCAAAATATTTTACGTTTTCAATTTTATTAATCGCCTTTTCAGCATTTGTTTACTGGTACTCTATTGATACGGCGATTGCTGTTAAGTCGTTTACGGCTGTTCTTATTGTGGCTTGTCCATGTGCATTGGCATTGTCCTCTCCTTTCGCGTTTGGATCGGCCATGCGCATTTTTGCTAAACATCGTTTCTACATAAAAAATATAGAAAGCATTGAAGCACTAACTAAAATTGACACCATTGTTTTTGACAAAACGGGTACATTGACGCAATCCAATTTAGATTATATCGAGTTCAAAGGAGACATCCTTAATAAGGAGGAACAATCCTGGGTAAAATCGGTCGTTCGGCATTCAACGCATCCATTAAGCTTAAAAATTTTTGACGTGCTTAAAGATTCGAAATATTTCGGTATTTCCAATTTTGAAGAACAATTGGGAAAAGGATTGAAAGCGAAAGTCCAAAAACAAGAGATTATGCTTGGATCTGCAAAATGGATTGATACGAACATCGAAGGTGTTGATGTCGAAGCCAAAAAATCCCACGTCTTTTTATCCATTAATGGCGATTACAAAGGATATTTCGCCATTTCACATCATTTTCGTCCAGGTTTACGGGATGTCATTTCAAATCTTTTTCGTGATTATTCCCTCTTCCTCCTTTCAGGAGATGTGAATCGAAGCCAAAGTGAGTTGGAGAATATTTTTGGAGGGAGTGATAAACTTGGCTTTGAAAAATCGCCTCAAGATAAAATGGACTTTATACAATCAATTCGAAGCGAAGGCAAAACTGTGCTTATGATTGGTGATGGTCTCAACGATGCCGGAGCTTTACAAGCCAGCGAAGTCGGTATCGCAATTACAGATGATATTGGTTCGTTTTCCCCTGCATGCGATGCAATTTTGTCAGGAGATGAACTTCCCAATCTGTCCAAATTTTTACATTTTTCGAAAGCGACGATGAATATTGTTCTCATAAGTTTTGGGATTTCAATACTTTATAATGTGATAGGAATTTCGTTTGCGGTGACGGGACATTTATCACCGCTAATATCGGCCATCCTTATGCCTATTAGCTCGGTAACCGTCGTTGCTTTTACGACATTTGCAACTATTTTTAAAGCCAAGATGTTAAGGTTAAACTAATGCATATTATGTTTTTACTTATGGGTTTTAGCCTTTTCGTTGCGACTGGTTTTCTTATCGCTTTTCTATGGGCGGTGCGTTCAGGACAATATGATGATAACTATACACCCTCCGTGCGAATGCTTTTTGACGATGGCGTTTCGAGTGATGTGTACGATAAACAGTTTTTTGGAGAGAAAACAAAAGAAGGAGAAAGAGTCAATGGAAATGGAAAAATTTAACTACGACAATTCGATCGTACGCATGTTTTTCATCGCCACTGTTGTTTGGAGTATCACCGCTTTTACCGTAGGTCTCACAATAGCTTTAGAGCTACCATGGCCTGCATTAAACCTTGGTATATCTTGGATGACATTTGGTCGAATTCGTCCACTTCATACAAACGCAGCAATCTTTGCATTTGTAGGAAACGCGATTTTTATGGGATATTATTATGCTATCCAACGTTTATTGAAAGCAAGGAACTTTAATGATACACTCTCAAAAATTCATTTTTGGGGATGGAATCTAATTATCGTTGCTGCTGTTATTACCTTGCCTCTCGGTATTACGACAAGTAAAGAATATGCAGAATTAGAATGGCCAATTGATATCGCCATCACTTTAATATGGGTCGTTTGGGGCATCAACATGATTGGAACAATCATGAAACGCCGGGAAAAACATCTCTATGTGGCAATTTGGTTTTTTATCGCAACATTTTTTACGATCGCTGTTTTACATATCGGTAACTCGATGGAAATTCCAATTACATTGACAAAAAGCTACTCCCTTTATGCAGGTGTTCAAGATGCGCTTATACAGTGGTGGTATGGCCATAATGCTGTCGCATTTTTCCTTACAACGCCATTTTTGGGACTCATGTACTATTTCATGCCAAAAGCCGCACAGCGTCCTGTTTATAGCTATCGTCTGTCTATTGTTCACTTTTGGGCATTAATCTTTATCTATATTTGGGCCGGTCCTCACCATTTACTTTACACTTCAACACCAGACTGGGCACAAACATTAGGAACTGTTTTCTCCGTTGTTCTCATAGCACCTTCCTGGGGTGGTATGTTAAACGGTCTTTTGACTCTACGTGGTGCTTGGGATAGAGTTCGTCAAGATCCTGTCCTCAAATTTATGGTCGTGGCCATTACCGCTTATGGTATGTCAACTTTCGAAGGCCCTATGCTTTCATTGAAGAATGTGAATGCCCTTTCCCACTTTACGGATTGGACCATTGCGCATGTTCACGTCGGTGCACTCGGTTGGAATGGATTTTTTACGTTTGGTATGATTTATTGGCTCGTTCCACGTCTATATGGAACAAAATTATATTCCGTTAAATGGGCTAATTGGCATTTTTGGATTGGAACATTAGGTATCCTCTTCTGGGTTATTCCAATGTATTGGGCAGGCATTACGCAAGGTTTGATGTGGAAACAATTCACACCTGAAGGCAATATCATGTATCCGAACTTTTTAGAGACGGTTACTCAAATTATTCCTATGTATTGGATGCGTGCTTTTGGTGGAACGCTCTATTTATCAGGGGCTATTCTGATGGCTGTCAACGTTTTTAAAACAACGAAGCAAGGTACATTCATACCTGAAGAAGCAGCTGAAGCAGCACCCTTGGTTCTTAATCGTGAAGCCGAGACCACCACCGGTTATAAGCATCGTTGGATTGAAAGTCGTCCGATACAATTCTTTATTCTATCGACTGTTGTTATTTTAATTGGCGGACTTGTCGAAGCGATTCCACTATTTGTTGTTAAATCTAATATCCCAACGATCGAATCAGTAAAACCATATACGGCGCTTCAACTCACGGGTCGCGATATTTATATACGCGAAGGTTGTTATAACTGTCACTCACAAATGATACGACCTTTCCGTGATGAAGTTGCGCGTTATGGCGAATATTCAAAAGCGGGTGAATTTGTCTATGATCACCCATTCTTGTGGGGTTCAAAACGTACGGGACCCGATTTACTTCGCGAAGGCGCTGCAGGTCCATTGAAAAAACCTGATGCGTGGCATTTTAGTCACATGAGAGATCCAAGAACGATGTCTCCAGGTTCGATAATGCCTCCTTATCCATGGCTCATTGAAAATGAAACTGATTATAGCACAATCGGTGCAAAAATCTCAGGCCTTCGAAAAATTGGCGTCCCATATCCAGAAGGATATGAAGATAGAGCAATGGCGGATATTAAAGCCGATGCCCAGGTTATTGTTGGACACTTGAAGTCAAGTGGTGTCCAAACAACTTGGGATCGTGAAATTGTAGCAGTAATCGCCTATCTACAAGGACTAGGCGCCCATTTAGACACTGGTAAATAATCAAGGGATGCGTTACTAAAATGATGAAATATGTTATTGAGAAATCAACTGATTATGAGATTTGGCAGGTCCTCTCTTTACTTATTTTTGTTGGCTTCTTTATTGGAGCATTAATTGTATTATTCAAAATGAGTCGCTCATATATCCATAATATGGAAAATCTTCCATTGGATTTAGACGACAGACCCGAATAGGAGATCAGCCACATGGCGAAACAAATTTTAGATGAATTAATGGATCACGATTATGATGGTATCCAAGAATATGACAATGATTTACCACCATGGTGGAAAAATCTATTTTTACTTACAGTCATTTTTGGGCTTGTGTATATATTTTATTACCATTTTTTTGGCGCCGGTAATTTGCAAGAAGCAGAATACCTTGCGATGGTAAATAAGACTGAAGCAGCGACAGAAATGACATCAGGCGGTGGGATTGGTTATAAATCACCCTATTCGGGTGATAATGTTACGCAACGCAAAGCAAATACAGGTGATTTAGCGAGCGCTCCCACTCCCGAACCCGTTGCACAAACCTTTGCATTACTGACTGACGAGGCGAGTCGTAGAGCAGGAAAAGAAATATGGATTACAAATTGCTCTGTTTGCCATCTCGTAGATGGTGGAGGTATGATTGGACCTAATATGACGGATAATTATTGGATCCATGGTAACAAGATGGCGGATTTAATCAATACGATTAATGTGGGTGTCCTTACAAAAGGGATGACGCCATGGAAAGAGATTCTCAGTGATGAACAAATTCAACAAGTTTCTAGTTACATTTTAAGTGACTTAGTTGGATCGACTCCTGCAGTTGCGAAAGGACCCCAAGGGACAAAATCAGAAGAATAAATATCGTTCTAAAAAAGGGAGCTGATGAGAGGAAACTCATTTTATGGCTCCCTTTTTGTTGTATTTTTAAGTACATGCAGAAAGGCACATATTGATGGATAGCAAGGACAATCTCAAACTCGCAAATCAAGATTCTGCAGGATATAGAGATAGAGTCGCTACTATAGACGAAGACGGCAAACGAACGTGGATATACCCTAAAAAACCCAAAGGTAAATATTATAACTACCGAACATGGCTTTCCTATGTTCTCTTATTTTTAATGTTTGCGGGACCTTTCATGAGAGTCAATAGTCAACCTGTTCTTCTGTTAAATATTTTAGAACGAAAATTCATTATTCTGGGGATGGCTTTTTGGCCACAAGATTTTCATTTATTCGTCATAGCCATGATTACAGGCGTGGTTGCGATACTACTCTTTACATCTATTTTTGGTCGCCTTTTTTGCGGCTGGGTCTGCCCTCAAACCGTCTTTATGGAAATGCTCTTTCGAAAAATAGAATACTTTATAGAAGGCGATGCCAGCAATCAACGCAAACTTGATAGGCAAGCTTTAAACATTGAAAAAATCTTTAAAAAAACTATCAAACATGTCATCTTTTTTGCCTTATCTTTTTTAATCGGAAATACGCTTTTAGCCTACATCATTGGCTCTGATGAACTTATTCATATCATTACTGACCCTATCAATAGTCATATGCAAGGGCTAATGGTCATGATGCTATTTTCCCTCGCATTCTACTATGTATTTAGCCAATTTAGAGAACAAGCCTGCACAATGGTGTGCCCCTATGGACGTTTCCAATCAGTATTATTAGATGACCGATCCATCGTTATTTCCTATGATTTCGTGCGCGGCGAACCTCGTGGAAAATTGGAAAAGCATCCCAATAGTGAGAAAGGGGACTGCATCGATTGCGGTCACTGTATCGACGTCTGTCCAACGGGAATTGATATTCGCAATGGTACTCAACTAGAATGCGTAAATTGCACGGCCTGTATGGATGCCTGTGATAATATCATGACCAAAATAGGTCGCGAACCAAACCTTATTCGTTACGCGTCATCTTATGGCATCGAAACAGGTGAGACCAAAATAATGACGTCCCGCGCATACGGCTATTCGGCTATTCTCATCATACTTATTGCGGTCCTCTCTCTATTGCTTTTTACTCGCTCTGATGTGGAAGCCTCCATCCTAAGAGCAGCAGGTTCGTTATATTATGAATTGCCAAGCAAGGTTATTCGCAATTTATATACGGTTAAAGTCGTTAATAAAACCTTTGATGTCATGCCGATTCGTTTTGAACTCGCCGAACCCGAAGGAAACATTGTTATCCAAGGAAATGCTATTATAGTTGAGCCTCAACAAATTGGGAAAGGTCAATTTTTTGTTGATTTAAAACATCAAGAACTTACAGGCTACCGAACAACAATTGTCATAGATGTCTTTTTTGGAGATCGTAAAATTGAAACCGTTCATACAAACTTCATGGGACCCGAAAACGAATGATAAACTGGATCAAAAATAACTTTTGGCCGTGGGGCATTGTATCCTTTCTGGTCATATTTATGTCTTTTTTTATTGGGTTCGCAATTTGGACTTTTAGTCTGCCTATAAATTTGGTCGAATCTGAGTACTATGAAAAGGGCCAAGATTATCAACAACAAATTGATATAGAAAATCGAACCTCAGGTCTTCCTTTGAAACCAGTTTTTCAATTTAATGGCGAAAGCAATCAACTTAATGTGCAATTCCCCTCTGCGTTAATCCCAGAATTTCAATCTGGCGAAATCATTTTTTATTATCCCGCAGATGGTAGGCAGGATATCAAGTCAAAAGTCGAATTGTCTTCAACTGGCAACGCTCAATTCAATCTTAATTCCCTCAAAAAAGGCCCTTGGATTGCTAAATTTAAATGGGTCATGAATGAAACAGACTATTTTATGAGCCATCATATACTTGTTAACTAACAAAGACATCGCCCCTATATTTTGAAAAAATTAATACCACTTTTAATCGTTTTACTGCTGATTGTTGGGATCGTCACAATTTTCACATCCTTAGCAAATGTCCAACGCATGACGGTTGTTTACGAAGGCAACACTACGAAACTTCCCATTGAAATTGAATTCAATCATTTTCAAGATAGCGAATGCGGAATGATTATCGATGACATTACATACGCCTCACAAGTCATTGCTTCCGACGGTAAAACTTGGTTTTTTCATGACCACGGCGGCATGGCATCATGGCTCTTTCTCAAAACTGAAAGATTTCAGAATGAGGCTGTGATTTGGGTCTGGGCAAAAGATTCTACGCGATGGATTGATGGAAAAATGGCGTGGTACAGCCGCAACGACATTACACCGATGGCTTACGGATTTGGCGCTTATATGTCGAAAAGAGCTAGGTTTGTTTCATTTAACGACATGCAAGGTTACATGGAACGCGGTGAGACATTGGCAAATTTGGATAAACGAAAACAAATAATGGATGAACTAAATGGAAACCGTTGATTTCCTATCCATCATTACCATTGCTTTCTTCGGCTCATTTGGCCATTGCGTGGGAATGTGCGGCGGTATCGTTATTGCCTATTCCACGAAAAATCTGGAAAAAAATTGGAGCAAAACAAAGCAAAGTGCTTCCCACTTATTGTACTCATTAGGTCGCGTTGTCACTTACACACTTCTGGGTAGTATTTTTGGATATTTAGGCGGTGTTGCTGTTTTTAATAATACGACAAATGGGATTCTTTGGATTGTTGCAGGCACGGCCATGGTTTTGGCTGGTTTGTCGCTTCTCGGTAAAATCAAATTTCTTTCACTTTTGGAATATACGTTTTCAAGCTCTTCTTGGTATCAAAAGAATTTTCGAGCCCTCCTCAAAACACAATCTCTCTTTGGATTTTTCCTTTTAGGCATGCTCAATGGTCTCCTTCCTTGCGGTTTTGTTTACTTTTTTGCTATCACTGCAGCCAGTACCGCAAGTCCCTTCTATGGCGCAATCGTTATGACAATATTTGGTCTCAGCACCATACCTGCACTTTTTAGTCTTGGATTTTTTATCGGGCTTTTAAAAAAAATGAGCTTCCGAAATATCATGACAAAACTCGCTGCTTATTCGGTGATTATCTATGGTGCTTATACATTATATAATGGATATCGATACCTCGTGGAGCCAGCCCATAGCATTTTGGAATGCCATTAACGCTATTGCTTATTCACCTTTAATCGAATAATATCCCCTAAAAATTGGAGTCTCGTATGAGCACAAAACATCCCTTTCAATGGATTTCGGAATCGTCACAAAATCGTACATTTGGCATACTAATATTACTGACAATTAATGTCGTTATTGGGCTTCAACTCACAGGCGGGCCACTTAAAACATCCGCTTCTCCTGCTGGGATTGTTTCTTTCGAATTCGCCGGTGAATTGGACAATGCACAAGCCATGATTAAATCGTGGGGTCAAGGCGGACAGGTCTACATCGGCTTAAATCTTGGACTCGATTTCCTTTTTCTCGTTCTTTATTCAACAACAATTGGCTTGGCTTGCGTCATTGTTGGCAGTTTAGTCACCTGGGGACAATCCCTACTCTCTAAAAAATAATTTCGATTATTCGAAGACGGTTTTTCAAGCTTTTGGGCATCATCATGTTTTATGATGTCTAATACGATTAATTTTTTAACAAGTCTTCATTCTTTCTTGTTATCTATGTCCTTGTATTCCAAAACAAAATTTCTATGCTAAAGAAAAAATTGAGACACAAATGAAAATCACACACATATTTCAATACTACCTAACCGCTCTCCTTCTTTCGACCTTTATTTTTGCTGATATTCCCAATGGATATTACGACTCGGCGCAAGGTCTCATTCAAGAGCCACTACAAGCCAGCTTACATGACATCATAGACAATCACAATGCCCGAACCTATGCCCAACTTTGGACTGATTTTCAAACGACAGATCAGAAACCCAACGGCAAAGTTTGGGATATGTATTCTGATATTCCCAATCAATCGCCGCCCTACGAATACACATTTGTTTCGGATCAGTGTGGCAATTATAGCGGCGAAGGAAGCTGCTATAATCGTGAACACTCATGGCCTAAAAGTTGGTTTAATGATGCGGCGCCTATGTACACAGATTTATTTCATCTCGTTCCGACGGATGGCTATGTCAATGGGATGCGAAGCAATTATCCTTATGGCGAAGTCGGGACGGCGACATGGACAAGCCAAAATGGGAGCCAGCTTGGAGCATGTGTAACACTGGGATATTCTGGAACCGTTTTCGAACCCATTGATGCCTATAAAGGCGACTTTGCACGAAATTATTTCTATATGTCCACGCGATATTATGGCGAAGATGGAGGATGGCCAGGATCGCCAATGGTGAATGGCTCACAGCTGGAACCGTGGGCATTAGACATGATGATGCGATGGCATGTTGATGACCCTATCAGTCAAAAAGAAATCGACAGAAATGATGCTATTTACGGCATTCAAGGCAATCGGAATCCCTATATCGATCATCCTGAATATGTCAACAGTGTTTGGGGAAATATGCCTGTTTCGCCTTCAAACTTGCTACTTCATAACCTAAGTTCAAATTCGGTGACAATTAGTTGGACCGATGAAGCCGACAATGAATTCGGCTTTTATATTTATATGGATGCCATTCGCGTGGACACCTTAGTCGCCAATAGTTATGAAATATCTATTGTCAGTCTTTCACCCTCCACCGAATATTTATTTGGTGTCTCAGCCTATAATGCTGATGGAGAATCAGGCATTTCGAACCTTTCGTTTATCACTGGCAGCGGTACCGCGCCCAATGCACCGAATAGTGTTACGGGGAGTAATATCACCAGCGCAAGTTTAACACTTACATGGACTGATAACGCCAACGACGAAAACGGTTTTTATATCTATCAGGATGCGCAACTTCGCGACAGTGTCGCTTCAGACATCACACAATACGATGTGACATTATTAAGCGCTGAAACACAGTACACCTTTGGAATCGCGGCATTTAATTCGGGCGGCATTTCAGGCATCTCTACCGTGACGCTTACAACAACGAACGGTGGCGGCAGTACGGAAACGCATTTTATTGAGGGCTTTGAAACAGGAAGCGGCTCGTCTTACATTGCGGGGAATTACACTTTAGAAAGCGGCGTTTGGGAGATGTCTGCTGCGGGAAATTTCACCTTGGGGACGCCTTTTAGCGGGAATTTGTGCCTCGCGATCAATGATGACACGCCCAACGCACACGTGACCACGCCGTCTGTAAATAGCGTGGGAACTGTATCGTTTTATTATTATCAACGATCCGGCGATAGCGACGATGACTTTATTCTGCAAAAATCTCTTAATAGCGGTGCTTGGGAAGATGTCGTTACACAAGCGTTTAATATGGGCGAAAGCTATACACTATTTTCCTATGACATCAATGATGAGCGTGACAATATCAAGATTCGTATTTTAAGTGATGACAATACAGGACACCTTATTATTGATGACTTTACCCTGACAAATTACGAACCTATCGGAATAATTGATATTTCAAAACCTGAAATAATGCCTCAAACTATTTCCATAAGCAATGTATATCCAAATCCATTTAATCCTGTCGTGTATTTTAGTGTGTTATCGCAAGAGGATGCAACGTCTCTAAACATTAATGTCTTTAATATTCGTGGTGAATGGGTTTCTCATGTTTTTTCGGGCGAGATTGCCCTGGGGACGAGAAACTTTATGTGGAATGGGACAAATGGTGCTGGCGAAAATGTTCCGTCAGGTGTTTATATGATTCGCGGTGAGAATGGGAGTATCAACATTTCCAAGTCCGTTACATTATTAAGATAATTTGATAAAGTTAGATTAAATATCGTAAGCATTTTGCTTGCGGGAAAAGTCTACCACCAAGCTCCATGAAGAAGCACTAAGTTGCACAAAGAAAAGTAAAAGCACGAAACTCACACAGAGTCACGGAGCCACGAAGAAAAGAAAGCCTGTCACTCTGTTCCGCCAGTTGGCGGAGAAGAGTCCCATGCAATTTCATAGTAAAAAGCTCTAAAATCAACACTCGTTAATCGATATTCTTAAATCCCATATAATTTTCTCTGCGTTCTCTGTGTAAATCTCTGCTAACTCTGTGGTAAAATCTCCTCACGTTTCATAGAAAAACAGGATTGTAAGAATTACAAATTATGAATTATAAATATATATAACAGCCGTATTTTTCTGAAATCAACACTCGTTAATCGATATTCTTAAATCAAATATCATTTTTCATGTGTGAAGCCTCACTCTTTTTCCTCATCCCTCAAAAAACTCTTTCCATTCCCTAACATAAATTTTATATGCTAGATTGTGATAACAAGCCAAAACAAACCACATGAGAGAAAATGAATAAACCAAAACATGCCGATTTATTGACGGAACAACGGAATCCCGCGAGTCAAGATATTGACACAAAATCCGTTCAAGATATTCTTACGATAATTAATAATGAGGATCGAAAAATCCCCGAAATCATACAAAACATCATCCCCGACATTACCCATGCAACAAACTTGGTCGTCGATGCAATGGCACAAGGCGGACGACTGATTTACGTCGGCGCCGGTACGAGTGGGCGCTTGGGCGTTTTGGACGCTTCCGAAATTCCGCCGACTTACAACGCTCCTCCAACGCTTGTGCAGGGATTTATTGCTGGTGGTGATGTCGCCCTGCGCACCGCCATCGAAGGCGCCGAAGATTCTCCTGAAGACGGCGCAAAACTCATGGATGAAATAAATATTTCGTCGGTTGATGTTTTGATGGGAATCGCCTCAAGTGGTGTGACGCCTTTTGTTCTCGGCGCCCTCCAAAGAACACACGATTTAGGTGGAAAAACAATTTTTCTCACCTGCGTCGCACCAGAACATATTCAAATTAATGTCGATGTCTTAATCTCAGCGCAGGTAGGCCCAGAAGTCGTAACAGGCTCTACACGCATGAAAGCGGGAACCATCACGAAACAAATTCTTAACATGATTTCGACAACAGCCATGATTAAAGCGGGTAAAGTCTATGAAAATTTGATGGTGGACTTAAAGGCAACGAACAATAAATTAGTAGACCGTGGACGACGCATTATTTCAAGTATTACGCAAACAGATTACCAAACAGCGACAGCTCTTCTAGAGCAAGCCGATAACTACGTGAAAGTTGCCATTATCATGCACAAAACAAATTCTACTGTAGAAGAGGCAAAAAAATTCTTAAACCAATATCATGGCAATGTTAGACTCGCTATGAAAAAAATAGAGGAAAAATAGTTTATGAACATCAATCCATACATGTTTCGCCAATACGATATTCGTGGCGAAGTCGCCGTTGATTTCCCTGAAGAGGTCGTTATTGCACT
The DNA here is from genome assembly GCA_937888365.1 of uncultured Fidelibacterota bacterium. Classification (GTDB taxonomy): domain Bacteria; phylum Fidelibacterota; class UBA8477; order UBA8477; family JABMPR01; genus CALBFA01. The sequence goes on from CALBFA010000110.1 coordinate 33,602, forward strand.
CGGAAAAGCCTTTGGGTCCCTCGTTAAACGTCGCGGTGGCAAAAAAATTAGCCTCTCCGGTGATGTTCGTACAACGACGCCTCTCCTCAAATCTTATTTCATGGAAGGTGTCCTTTCGACGGGTCTGGATGTCGTTGATATTGGCATTTTACCAACGCCTATTAATTATTATTCTGTTTTTGTGATGGATGATGTCGATGGCGCTTGCCAAATTACCGGAAGTCATAATCCACCCGAATTCAATGGCTTTAAGCTCACATACGACAAACGCCCTTTCTTCGGCGACAGTATTCAAGATATGCTCAATCTCATTCAAGCAGATGACTTTGAAATCGGCGCGGGGCAGTCATCTACCTACGATATTCTACCTCAATATATGGATCATGTCCCAGCAAAAATTAAACTCGATCGTCCCATGCGTATTGTTGTGGATGCAGGAAACGCCGCTGCCTCTATTTGCGCTGTGGATTTCTATGAGAAAATCGGCTGCGAAGTCACACCACTTTTTTGCGAAATCGATGGAACATTCCCCAATCATCATCCCGATCCAACCGTTGAGAAAAATCTTTTAGACATCAAAGCCGAAATTAAAAAAGGTGGCTATGATGCAGGAGTCGCCTTCGACGGAGACGCCGATCGCCTAGGACTTATTGATGAAAAAGGCAATGTCGTTTGGGCCGATTATCAAATGATAATTTTCGCGAAAGAAGTCATCAAATCAAAAGCGGACCATATAATTTTTGATGTAAAATGCTCCCAAGCTCTCGAAGAAAAAATCACCGAATACGGCGGAACGCCCGTCATGTACAAAACCGGGCATTCACTCATCAAGGACAAAATGCTCGAGCTAAATTCACCATTTTCAGGTGAAATGAGCGGCCACCTTTTCTTCGCCGATGATTACTATGGCTACGATGATGCCATCTATAATGGCGCTCGCATGCTGCAATTGTTATCCCGCCAAGACAAAACACTCTCCGAGCTTGTCGATGCCTTGCCTAAATATGTTTCAACACCGGAACTTCGCCTCAATTGCATCAATGATGAGGAGAAATTCCGCATCGCATCCGAAGCCGAAGCTTATTTTAATGCAAAATATGACTGTATTACCGTTGATGGTGTACGCATAAAATTTGGTGATGGCTGGGGACTCGTACGCGCCTCCAATACACAACCAGTTCTTGTATGCCGTTTCGAAGCTAAAACAGCTGAACGCATGGAAGAAATCCAAAAATTAGTTATTGATAAAATCCAATCCATTGGAGAAGTGGAACTTGACGAAGGTCATTGATCAACGCAAAAAGGACCACCTTCGTATCGCCTTAAGCCCTACGATTACTTCTCAGAAAACCGCTGGATTTGAAAAATGGCAATTTATCCATAATGCATTGCCCGAAATAAATTTTAGTGATGTCTCAACCGAAACATCTTTCTTAGGGAAAACAATTTCAGCACCTTTCATTATTTCGTGTATGACGGGCGGTGAAACAATGGGAAAAAATCTCAATATCGAATTGGCAAAAGCGGCCCATCATCTCAATATTCCTTTGGGTTTAGGCAGTATTCGCCCCGCCTTGGAAGACGCGTCAAAAATTGCGACCTATGCCATAGCAAGAGAGACTGCGCCTCATATTCCCATTATGGCGAATATCGGATTAGCCCAATTAATTCAAGGACAAAGTATCGAAAAAGTATCGACGCTTTGTACTCAAATAGGCGCTGACGCTTTAGCCGTCCATTTAAATCCTTTACAAGAAGTTTTTCAAACGGATGGCGATACACAATTTGCAGGTGGTGAACGCGTATTACAACAATGGATTCGAGAATTCCCTCTCCCCATCATTGTAAAAGAAGTCGGCATGGGATTGTCGCTAAATTTATTGTATCGCTTGGAATCCATGGGATTAAAAATGGCCGACATTGCAGGTGCCGGCGGCACAAATTGGGTCTTAGTCGAAGAACAACGCTTGCCCGAAAACGATATTAAAAAAGAAGTCGCCTCTTCTTTCTCAAATTGGGGCGAAACGTCATCCTATATATTAGAGAATTACAAAGGCTCACTTTCACTTGTGGCCAGTGGCGGCATTAATGACGCCATGTCAGCCGCCGTTGCATTGGCACTCGGTGCAAAACATGTCGCATCAGCACGGTCAATTTTGCTCTCATCGGATAAAAGCGGCGCAAAAGCCATCATACAAAAATTAGAAACTTGGCAATTAACATTAAAAACCAGCATGTTTGCGACAGGACAATCTTCGCTAAAATCATTTATTGGTAACACCGCTTTGCTTAGGAAAAACTGATTGACTTACGATTTGAATAAAGCCTTAAAACTGTGGCGCAATGCCATTGAACAGGAGCTTTCCAAAACCGATTATCCTCAAGCACCCGATTATTTAACCTCTCCCATGGCTTATGCTTTAGAGGCGAAAGGCAAGCGACTAAGGCCGGCTCTGTTTTTTGCAACGCTTGAAGCGTTTGGTCAAAATTGGGAAGATTTTGTTAATATTGGAACGGCCATCGAGGTCTTTCACACATCCACACTCGTTCATGATGATATTATGGATGGCGATGAAATGCGTCGTGGCCAGGAAACGGTTCATAAAAAATTTGACCACAATCAAGCACTTTTGGTGGGAGATGCGCTCATTATTTATGCCTATCAATTATTGGAGACACTTCAGCCTGAAAAATTTTCAGAAGCCCTCAAGCTATTTAATAAAGCCACAATGGATGTCTGCGTTGGGCAGGCGCGTGACATGCAAAATGAACGAGACAATACAATTTCTCGCCTTGATTACGAGCGTATGATTGATGAAAAAACCAGTGCTTTATTGGTTTTATCATGCAAAATGGGGGCATTATTATCAGGGGCACGTTCGAAGCAAATTGAAGCGATAGGGACTTTTGGTCTCAAGTTAGGTCGCGCTTTTCAAATGCAGGACGATTTTTTAGAACTTACATCGTCGGCACAAGATATGGGTAAAAGTCTCGGAAGCGATATTGATAATGAAAAAATGACATGGCTCTGGCTCGATATGATTGACCATCTCACTCCCTTGCAAAAGGAAGAGAGAAACGATTTAAACAGAAGTGATGCTCCCGTTGAATTGATACGGGAAAAAATCTTGGGCTGGATGCAAAGTTGCGGAACGTTTGATCGAGCAAAAATACAAATTAATAATTACTTCAATGATTCAATACACTATCTTAAAAACGCTAATTTAGAAAATGATCAGGGACTTATCGCATTAACAGAATTTATTCTTAAGCGAAAAAACTAAAGTATAAACACAGGAGATGTTGCCATCATGGACCATTTACATTACCTCATCAATTCATTGGATAAAGAAAAAATGCTGGAAGCCATCGAAAGCTTCCCTCGACAAATTAAAGAGGCTTATGATATTGCACGTGTCGTAACATTAAAGCTCGAGGGGAAAAATATTCAGCAAGTTGTTATCCTTGGAATGGGAGGTTCGGCAATTGGTGGTGAAGTCACAGTAGGCTTATCGCAAAAATTTAGCAAAATCCCTATGTTCATTAATCGTGATTACGATGTTCCGAGATGGGTGAATGCGTCGACACTCGTTGTAGCGGTTTCGTATTCTGGAGGTACTGAGGAGACCTTGTCGGCTTTAGATGTCGCTATAAAACAAGGCGCGCAATTGCTTATTGTCTCTAGTGGTGGGCAGATTTCTGACATTGCTAAAAAACAAAAAGCTGATTTGATTACGATTCCCGACGGATTACAACCCCGTGCTGCATTTGGCTTTTTATTTCTGGCGCAGATCACAGCATTATGGAAACTCGGACTCATTGATATTCCCCTTGATATATGGATGGAAGATGCCGTAAAAGAAGCAACGTTCCGCACGCACCAATATTCTCCTGATGAAATTGGCGGACACGCTTATTCTATCGCACGTGATTTACATGAAAAAATCGTTGCCGTGTTTAGTGGCCCTGGTTTCTTGGCTCCCATCGCAGCGCGCTGGAAGGGACAAATTTGCGAAAACGCAAAAACATTGGCCTATCATTATCAATATCCTGAAATGAATCATAACGAAATCGTGGGTTGGAAACAAAATCCTGAACTCTTGAAAAATATCGCTGTCGTGCATCTTGTTGATGAAGACGAAGACCATTATCGCGTCATTGCCCGCATGGATAAAACAGGTCAGATGTTGGCTCATTACGCTGGGGGTGTTTATTTCTTTCATACGCAGGGTGAAAATCTTTTGTCCAAGATTTTTTCATTGGTGCAATTGGGTGATTACGTGTCCTATTATTTAGCGCTTCTCAACAATGAGAACCCAACGCCTGTTGAAGCAATCGGTGTATTAAAAGCACACTTAGCAACCATTCGTTAATCGCGACTTTTCCTTTTGGACGCTCCTCCTTTTTTGGGATGCGTATTTTCTCCTTAATTGCTGGTTTTAAGACGGCTTAAACACGATTTTAATATGACAGAAACACAGACAATCCGCATCAATAAATATCTTAGCGAAGTTGGCTATTGCTCGCGGCGAGAGGCTGATAAACTCATTGAAGAAGGTCGTGTAACGATTAATGACCTTATTCCTGAAATGGGGACAAAAATCAGCGAAAGAGATGTTGTCCGCGTTGACAATGTCATCATATCAAAACCGAATGAGCCATTGGTTTACCTCGCTTTTAACAAGCCAATTGGCATCGTTTGTACGACGGACACAAAAGCGGAAAAAGATAATATCATTGATTTTATCAATTATCCCAAGCGCATTTTTCCGATTGGACGACTGGATAAACCAAGCGAGGGGCTTATTTTTCTTACGAACGATGGCGATATCGTAAACAAAATTTTGAGGGCTCGAAATCATCATGAAAAAGAATATTTCGTAACGGTGGATAAAGCCATCACGTCGGAATTTCTAGAAAGCATGGGAAAGGGTGTCCCGATTCTTGATACCATCACGCGAAAATGTGTTGTTGAAAAAATGGGAAAATTCAAATTTAGAATCATTTTAACGCAAGGATTGAATCGCCAGATTCGCAGAATGTGTGAAGCGCTGGATTACGACGTTACAAAGCTTAAGCGCGTTAGGATAATGAATGTGACCTTGGATATTCCTGTCGGCGAATGGCGTAATCTCACTAAAGGGGAACTACAAACAATTCATCAACTTGTAGAAACGTCCTCCAAAACATTTGATTCATGAAACGCCACTTAGTAATGTAAGCATCTTGCTAGCGGTTTAAAAAAATCTAACACCAAGCTCCACGAAGAAGCACTAAGTTTCACAAAGCAAAAGCAAAAGCAAAAGCAAAAGCAAAAGCAAAAGCAAAAGCAAAAGCAA